>JALOOK010000010.1 GCA_025454445.1 Oscillatoria sp. Prado101
CGAGAACTGGCGCTCCTCAGCTATGCCATAAGTCACGAGATGCTCGAGCAGTTGCTCTGAGTTCAGGGAAGCCAAATCGGGGTTGCTCTCCTGATAGAACTTCAGGTCGATCAGCGGCGAGAAGCTGCGCATCTCACCCACCCCGAAGTTTTCCAGGTGCTCCCATAATTGTCGTTTGGTGGTCAACCCTGCTGCTGCCAGGTCGGGATTGCTGGCCGCATATAAGTCCAGATTGACCGGCAAGGGCGAACACTGACGCCCCTCTTCTGCCCCATGTTGCTCAAAGTGGTCGCGTAACTGTTCCTCCGTAGTCAGACCGGCGGCTTTTAAGTCTGGATATCGCTCCGCATAATAAACCGCATTAAACAGGTTTACGCGCATGCTTTCACTCCTTAACTACTTGTTTCCTGCGCCAGGGGTAAGATGTCGTGACGAAAAATGTTTAAATTAGTTTCTGTTCCTGATTGCTCGCCACTCTTGGCCACTGTCTGCAAATGTCCCCCAATTTTAACACTTTCTTCTGAAAATGCCAAATCTTGCCGAAATGTCAATTTACAAATTCTGCAATCTGCAACCCGCCGGGGTAGGGGAAGATGGGGGCAGGGGGATAAGCGTGAGAAGTTGTTATCGAAAGGCAAGCACGCTTATCCCCATCAAAAAAGGTCTGGCTCAGAATCCGGTTTAGCTTGGCAGTCGCTTCTCTTGGTGCGCACACCGCCAGATAATGAAACTTGTCCCACCGCAGGGGAGCCGGTAGGGCCGGCAGGGCTAAAGCCCAACTACAAACTGGGGCTAAAGCCCAATTGCAAACTGGGGCTAAAGCCCAATTGCAAACTGGGGCTAAAGCCCAACTACAAACATCAAAAATTGGCCCGATTTTCGGGATTAGCACATCTCAGTACATTTGCCCACACCCAACCGGGTGAGCGAGTTATTAAAACTAAAAAAACATGGAGTGTCCCGATGCTCGTTTGTGGGGATGGGTAGATGGGAGAATCGGGGAATTTAGCAACCCTCTTTGGAGATTGTGGGGCGGGGCAGAGGGAGGAGAAATGGCGTGCGGCGTGCGCCGGGATGCTTCCTGTCAGTAGATTTAACCACAGACCGGCAGCCACCGGCAGCGGTATGTCTGGGAGGGTATAAATACTGAATTGACTGGCACAATCTCCCTGACATCTTCTGATTATCCTATTGTCAGATTGGCAAATATATGCTATTAAAAAATTTTGGGCATTAAGGGGGCGCGGGCTGAGGGGCAGCGGCAGGTTTTGAGATGAAACTCCCTAGCTGCTGGAAGTGGTAAAAATAAATAAGGTGCGGGCTTCTTGGGCCACAACCGGCACCCAAGGCCCATCCAGACTACCACTTGGGGGTAAAAAAAACAGCGTGAGTTCGGAAAGCTTAGAAATTGTCAAAACCCAATACCAGGCGGGCAAAGCGGCCTATGAGCGTGGCCAGTACCGCCAGTCTGTCCAGCATTTAGAAAAAGCCCGGTCTCTGGTTGAGCGCAACTCCAGTTTGGGGGGAGAGGTGCTTCTTTGGCTGGTGACGGCTTACGAAGCTGCCGGTCAGCGCCCGGAAGCGATTGCCCTGTGCAACCAGCTGACGCAGCACCCGGATCTGGAAACCCGCAAGCAAGGACGCCGGTTGCTATATATTCTGGAAGCGCCTCAATTGCGCACCCGCCCAGAATGGCTGGTTGAAATACCCGACTTGACTGCTCTGGATAAGGGTGAGGAACGGGAGGCGCTCGTCAGCAATCCGTCCTCGGTGAAGCGTTCCCCTCCGCGCCCAAAGCAACCGCAACCCGAGCCTGTCGATCTGGGGGAGGTGAATATAAAAGACAACCGATTTATTTGGATCGCCCTCGCTGTGGCGGTGGCGATCCTGGGCAGCTTGCTGTGGCTGTCACCGGCAACTGGCTAGAGCAATCCTTCCAGCACGGCGGCTACAACGCGATGATCCTCATCCTGTCTGAGGCGGCTGAGGGCTTCCAATGCCGGTGGGGCGTCAAATTTTCTCAGCGCCAGCGCCACTCGCAGGCGAATCCGCCACGAGTCCGAACTGGCCTGGGCCAGCAGGTGCTGGAGCGCTTGAGCATGTTTAGTCGTGCCGGCAAAGATCCCGAATGAGTCAATCGCCGCTTCCCGCACGGTAAAGTCGGGGTCGGCAAGAGCGCCGGCGCACACCTCAAACAGGGCTTCCGGGTCTGGCAATTCCATGAGCGCCGCCAGAATGCTGCGGCGTACCAGCCAGTTGCTGTTGTCACGAAACGCTCGCAGCAAATGTGGGACTGCCGATTCTCCATACAAGGACACGGAGTTAGCGGCTTCCGCCCGCACGTTATAATCGCTATCGCTGTTGAGCAGTTCGATCAGGGCCTCAAAGGCTTCAGGAGTTTGCTTTCGCCCCAGTCCCATCGCTACGAACGAGCGAACCAAAAATTCCGGGTCGCGCAGTTTGGTTTTCAACAGGGGAACCGCCACCGGCGGGTCATAGTTCCGCAATGCGGTGAGCGCCCGCAGGCGAGCTTGCGAATCAGAACTCTTTAAACTGGCTTCAATCTGAGCGATGTCCATGCTGCTATTTGATAGAGGTCGCACTTAATTCTTAATATAACTTTACATGAACTGTGCGCCCCGGTGTCTTGCCTGACCCAAAAACGCGGCAGTCCGGAGCTGGGACAGACGTTCCCTCCGACCCAAGAATGGGGAAGAGTAAACTCCTGGCAACTGATTTACTTAACATCACTTGACAGGGCTTTACAAGCGTTGCAATCTTTGCTATGCTGGAAAAAATTTAGTAAGTTAATCAAAGTTGCTACTTATAGCAATAGACAGCTCAGTAATAGTCCGGCCAAAAAGATTAAAGCGACAATTAAAGGGCCAGCCCCAGCTGGGATTATTTCTCTGATCGCCAGTACCTGGGAGGAAACGCAGGGGGTTATCGATTCGGCGGTTTGAGACGGTATTTTGTAGCCAAAGCTACAGAGGTTAGGAGATTAGACCTTGAGGCTAGGGCGTAGGCAGTCCTTAGGGATAGACCTCGCAGTCCAGGCGCTCCCTCCGCCCTAATGTCCTAAATTTACAGTTTATTGCTATACAAAAAACTTTCAGGAAGTCTAATCTAGTTGAACAATCCCAAAAATTTGGGTGTACACTATATTTATGACCAAAGCTACTGAGTGGGGGGAGAGGCTGTCGGGCAGCAAGCGCCGAACAGGCTCGACAGGGAGCTATGGGAACCTGCCAAAGGCTCTAACTCAGGGCCCGGGCGGCGCTTCCGGAGGCGTTACTGGCGGCTGGAGGGGGCCACTATCATAATTAATTTGGATGTTATTTCTGATATACTTGATAAAATAGGGCGGCATGCGCGGGGGTGCTGAAGCGGCTGGCAGATGACTTGTTAGGCGGCGGTTGTGAATTTGATTAAAGAGGCTAAGGGAGAAAAATGAGCGCTTCTCAAACGGCAAAAAGAGAAACTATTTTGGTAGTGGACGACCAGCCAGAGAGTTTGAGACTGTTAAGTGCGGTCTTGAGTAAACAAGGGTATGCTGTCCGACCTGTAAGGTCAGGGCGCTTGGCTTTAGAGGCGGCTATGGCTGAACCTCCAGACCTGGTTTTGCTGGATATTATCATGCCGCAAATGGATGGCTTTGAAATTTGCTCTCAGCTAAAAGCATCTGAACGAACTCGCGACATCCCGGTGATTTTTCTCAGCGTAAAAGGGGAAACGTTCGATAAAGTCAAAGCCTTTTCTGTCGGTGGCGCGGACTATATAACCAAACCGTTTGAGGTGGAAGAAGCCGTGGCGCGAGTTGAGAACCAGCTTAAGATATGGCGGCTGCAAAAGCAACTCATGGAGCAAAATGCGCGGCTTTCTCAGGAGAAAAGAGATCGCGAACTGGCGGAAGCGGCGCGGCGATCTTCAGAAGCAAAATTAGCGTCAGCGTTTCGGGCTTGTCCCGACCCGATTGCGCTCACCACGTTCCCAGAAGGGCGCTTCCTGGAAGTGAACGACAGCTTCTGTGAGTTTTTTGGCTGGACTCGCTCCCAGGTAATTGGTAACACCGGCTTGGAAGTGGATGTATATAATATTATAGCGGGTTGCGCCGAATGCCTCAAGGAATTGCAAGAGAAAAGATCCATTGGCAACTGTCAGGCGAACGTCCGCACGGCAAGTGGGGAGGAGAAGACAGTATTGCTGTCAGCAGAACGCATTGATCTGGACGGAAAAGAGTGCGCAATCAGTACAGTTACGGACATCACCCACCGCGTGAGAGCGGAAAATGAACTGCGGCTGCTGCTGGAAACAGCGCGAGCCACCAACCAGTGCCCAGATACAGACAGCGCTCTAGCGGTAATTTTGCAGTTGATTTGTGCGGAGATCGGCTGGGATTTTGGGGAAGCGTGGCTTCCTTCAAAGGACGGCACGGTGTTGGAATGCAGCTGGGGCTGGTACGGGCGCGACCCCAGTTTAGAAGAATTCCGGCGCTATAGGGAAACCCTCACTTTTGCTGCCGGTGTGGGGTTGCCGGGAAAAGTTTGGCAATCGCAGCAGCCAGAGTGGATAGAAGATATTTCCAAAATCGGAGAGTCACTTTTTGAGCGAGGGCAAGTTGCGACTAAAGTTGGCTTGAGAGCGGGGTTTGGCGTGCCTATTCTCGCCGGCGATCTAGTCTTGGCGGTTTTAGTTTTCTTTAAGCGTGGCAAAAGCCAGCCAGACCGGCGGATAATCGAGCTAGTTAGTGTGGTGGCGGTTCAGTTAGGTGCCCAGATCGGGCGCAAGCAAGCCGAAGCCGCCTTGCGGGAGAGCGAAGAGCGGTTTCATCTGGCAATGGAAGCCAGCGCTCAGGGACTGTGGGATTGGAATATTGCCACGGGAGAAGCCTATTTAGACCCGCAGTGGAAGAAAATACTGGGGTATAAAGTAGACGAGATAGAGAACAATTACCAATCCTGGGTGCGGCGGCTCCATCCAGAGGATGCGCCTGGAGTCATGGAAGCTTTGAATGCCTGTGTCGCAGGCGATCTCCCCATCTACGAAGTGGAATTCCGGATGCGGAGTAAATCCGGGGAGTGGAAGTGGATTGTGGCTCACGGTAAGGTGACGGAACGGGATGCCGCCGGTGCGCCGGTGCGGATGACGGGGACACACAAAGATATAACAGAACGCAAAAAAGCAGAAGAAGCGCTGCGCGAGAGTGAGAGGCGATTCCGCGCCATCTTCCACTCGATGTTCCAATTCATGGGGCTGATGCAGCCGGATGGCACGCTGCTGGAAGCCAACCAAACAGCTCTCGACTTCGCCGGTATTTGTGCTGAGGAGGTAGTGGGGGTTCCGTTTTGGGAAACGCCGTGGTGGAGACTTGACAGAGAAGCTCAGAAGCAACTAAAACAAGCGGTTGTCCGCGCCGCAGCCGGCGAGTTTGTCCGTTACGAAGTAGAGGTTGCCGGTGCGGGAGAGATGGTGATTACTATTGACTTCTCCATCAAGCCGGTGTTTGACGAAACCGGACAAGTGGTATTGCTGATTCCCGAAGGGCGCGACATCACCGAGCGCAAAGTTTTAGAGGGAGAGATCGCCCTGCGGGAAGCTCGACTCAATGCCTTTTTCAGCAACGCTCCCGTGGGAATGAGCATCCTGGACGAGGGACTGCGGTTCGTGCAAATCAACGAACCGCTAGCAGCAATGAATGGACAGCCCGCGCCCGCTCATATTGGCAAGAGTCTCCGGGAAATTTTGCCCGCCCTCGCGTCGGTTCTGGAACCCCAATACCTGCAAGTGCTGGCCACCGGCAAACCGATTGTCAGCCAGGAACTGTCGGGAGAAATTCCCAGCAAACCGGGCGCTATCCGTCACTGGGAAGTGTGTTACTTTCCCATCCTAGGAGAGAGCAACCGCCCGGAAAGCGTGGGGGCTGTTGTGGTGGAAATCACCGATCGCAAGCGAGCGGAATCGCAACTGCGCTCGGTAACAGAACGCCTGCAATATTTGCTCACTTCCAGTCCCGCCGTCATATTTAGCTGCCAGACAGGGGGCGATTTGGCGGCGACGTTTATGAGTGAGAATGTCAGGGAAATTCTCGGCTACCCAGCGCGGGAATTCGTGGGTAATGCCAATTTCTGGTGGAGCCGCGTCCACCCAGAAGACAGGTCGAGCATCCAGGTCAACCCGCCTTCCTTCCAGCAGGAGTTGGCTGTTTACGAATACCGGTTTCTGCATGCTGACGGAACTTATCGCTGGATCTACAGCCAGCTTAAATTGCTGCGGGACGCTGCTGGCAATCCCATAGAGTATGTGGGGTATTTGATAGACATCACCGAACGCAAGACGGTAGAGCGAGCCTTGCGAGAGAGCCAGCGCCGGTATAAAATTTTAGCAGAAACATCGCCGGTCTGTATAATCAACACCGACGCTCAGATGAATTGCCTCTACGTCAATCAGTGCTGGAGCGAGATTACCGGACTGTCCTTAGAAAATGCTGCTGGAACGGGGTGGGCGAGTACCATCCATCCAGATGACCGAGAGCGAGTTTTTCCCGAATGGGAGCGAGCTGCGAGCGAAAGGGTTCCCTTTAAGTCCGAGTATCGCTTCGTGCGTCCTGATGGCACCATTGCCTGGGTCATCGCTCAGGCGGTGGCAGAAATTGGGAGTGCGGGAGAAATTACAGGTTACGTCGGGACAATTACAGATATCAGCGACCGCAAGCAGGCCGAAGTTGCTTTGCGACAGCAATTTTTGAGACAGCGGCTGGTGAGCGCGATGCTGGAGCGCATTCGCGAGTCGCTCAACCTGAAGGAAGTCCTGCAAACAGCCGTGGAAGAAGTGCGGCAGTTTTTGTCCGTAGATCGGGCCATCATTTACCGCTTTAACTCTGACTGGAGCGGGGTTGTTGCTGTCGAGTCACTTGGTGAGGGTTGGGCATATTCTCTGGGGGCTAACATTGAAGACAATTGCTTTGGCCAAACTTACGCTACCCAATACCGGCAAGGGCGTATTCGTGCCATAGATAATATTGACGCGGCGGGTTTAAACGAGTGCTACCTTAATTTACTGAGTCAGTTGCAGGTAAAAGCTAACCTGGTGCTTCCTATCTTGCACAGCGAAAAATTGTGGGGGCTGCTGATTGCCCACCAGTGTGCGAGTCCGAGACAGTGGCAGGAATTTGAGGTAGAGTCGCTGAAACAGCTTGCCGTGCAGCTGGCAATCGCCATTCAGCAATGCACTCTTTTCGAGCAAGCCAAAGCTGAAATTACCGAGCGCCAGCGGGCGGAAACAGCCCTCAGAGAAAGCGAGCAGCGCTTCCAACTGGCTGTGTCAGGCACGCGGGATGGGATTTGGGATTGGGATTTAAGAACTAACCGGGTTTATTACTCTCCTGTTTGGATGGAAATTCTCGGCTACCGGGAAGGGGAATTGCCGCAGGAGTTCAGCACTTGGGCGGATCGCGCCCATCCAGATGACTGGGCTGCGGCTGTAGCGGCTTTTGCCAGACACATGGAGGGCAAAACTCCTGTTTACCAGCACACCCATCGCATCAGGCACAAAGAGGGCCGGTGGGTGTGGGTGGAAGTTAAAGGCAAGTGCGTGCGCGACGCCGCCGGCAAACCTCAGCGAGTCACCGGCACCCTCACCGATATCAGCGTTCGCAAGCTGGAGGAGGAAGCTCTGCAAGAAGCAAAAGAAGCTGCAGATGCTGCCAATCGCGCCAAGAGCGAATTCCTCGCCAATATGAGCCACGAACTGCGAACCCCGCTCAACGCTATTTTGGGCTTTACGCAAGTGATGCGGGGCAACCTGTCTCTCGGTGCCGAACACCGGCAAAATCTGGAAATTATCCATCGCGCCGGCTCTCACCTGCTAGAATTGATTAACGACATTCTGGAAATGTCCAAAATCGAGTCAGGTAAAACGGTGCTGAATGAAAGTAACTTCGACTTAATTCTCTTGCTCGACAGCCTTAAAGAGATGCTGGAATTAAAAGCCTCTGCCCAAGGGTTAGGGCTCAGTTTTGATCTCGCCCCAGATGTCCCTAAATTTATGCGAGCCGATCAGGGCAAACTGCGTCAGGTTTTGCTTAACATCTTGGGGAACGCCATCAAGTTTACGGAAAAGGGCAGCGTGACGCTGCGGGTGAGAGTAGGCCCAAGCGCATGGGGCACTGGGCAAAACAATCAATTCCCAATTCCCAATCCCCAATCCGAACTCCAAAATTCCAAATCCGAAATCCGAAATCCCCAATGCCCAATGCCCAATGTCCAGCGCCCAATCACCTTTGAAATAGAAGACACCGGCCCGGGCATTGCCCCAGAGGAATTTGACAAGTTATTTGAACCTTTCGGACAGACAGAAACGGGGCGGAAATCCCAGCAAGGAACCGGTTTGGGTTTGCCCATCAGCCGAAAATTCGTGCGCATGATGGGGGGAGATATTAGTGTCCGCAGTGGGGTGGGTGAGGGAAGCACCTTCACTTTTGACATCCAGATAAAGGAGATCGAGGCGACTGAAGTTCAAGCAATTCCGCCGCAGCGCCAGGTGACAGGTATAGCGCCTGACCAACCGAAATATCGCATTCTGGTGGTTGACGACCGTCTGGAGAGCCGGCAGCTTCTGGTGCAAATCCTCGCCTCAATTGGCTTTGAGGTGCGAGAAGCTCAGAACGGTCAAGAAGCGATTGAGGTGTGGCGGAGTTGGGAGCCGCACTTGATTGTGATGGACATGCGGATGCCGGTGATGGACGGCTACGAGGCGACCAAACAGATTAAATCCCACTTGCGCGGTCAGGCGACAGCGATTATTGCCCTGACGGCTAGCGCCTTTGAGGAAGACCGCTCGATGGTTCTGGAAGCCGGTTGCGATGATTTTATTCGCAAGCCTTTACAAAAAGATCAGCTTTTGGAAAAAATTGGCCAGCATCTGGGAGCGGTATATATATATGAAGAAGAAAGCAGCCCAAAAAGCGGTGCCAGCCAAAAAACGGAAAAAATTGTGCTTTCTACCGACCTGCGCGAACTCTTAGCTCAAATGTCGCCTGAATGGGTGGCAGAGTTGCACAGTGCGGCATCCCAAGGTAGCGATGACATCATTTTGGAGTTGCTGGATATGGTTCCCCCTGAAAATTCACGGCTGGCGGAAGTTATAGCAGATTTAGCCAAGAATTTTCAGTTCGATAAAATTATGAAATTGACCCAACAGGAGGGAGCGTGAATCGGGAGCCTCCCGTTGTCGCAATCCCCCTCAGCCCTCTCAGCAAAAAGTAGGGTGCGTTGACCCGGGCACCCTACTGTGGTAATCTGGTTATATACAGTCCCCTCAGGCCAAATTATGAGTGAAAATTCAGTGGCTCAACCTAAAGGCACCATTCTAGTGGTGGACGATCAACCTGATAACCTGCGCATTCTATCCTCCATGCTGACAAAGCGGGGGTACGCAGTTCGCAAGGCCCTGAACGGGCCAAGGGCGCTGAATGCCTGCGAGACAGCTTTGCCAGATATGATTTTACTCGACATTATGATGCCGGATATGGATGGCTATGAAGTGTGCCAGCGTCTGAAAGCTTCCGAGAAAACTCGCGAGGTGCCGGTGATTTTCTTGAGCGCTCTTGACAATGCGCCCGACAAAGTGAAAGCGTTTAGTGCCGGTGGCGCAGACTACATCACCAAGCCCTTTCAGGTGGAAGAAGTTATAGCCCGCATTGCCAATCTACTGAATATGCGGCAGCTGCAGTGCCAGATTGCCGAAAAAAATGCGCAGTTGGAGCAGTTCAATGAAGAACTGACGCGCTCCAACGCTGAACTCAAACAATTGCACGACATGATGGCAGAGCAAAACGCACAATTGCAACAGTTGAACCTGGAGCTGACGCGCTCCAATGCCGAATTAGAACAATTCGCTTATATAGCATCCCACGACTTGCAATCGCCCCTACAGGTTATCATTGGCAATGCGGAGCTGCTGTCCAGGAAATATGAAGGCATTCTGGGGGCGGACGCCAAGCGCTATATTCGCGAGCTTGTCAGTGCCGGTTTGAGGATGAGACAGCTAATTCAGGACTTGCTAGCCTATTCTAGGGTGGGAAGTGGCACTCCCAAATTTGAGCTGACTGACTGCCAAACCTTGCTGGAAGAGGTGCTGGCTAACTTGCGCTCTGATATCTCCTCAAGTGGCGCTTGCATTACCCACTCGGAGCTGCCAAAAGTAATGGGCAATGACACGCAATTGATTCAGCTGTTCCAAAACCTGATTGGGAATGCCATTAAGTTTCGCCACCCCTCTGTTACCCCGCAGATAGAGATTTCCGCAACAGCGGAGAAAGGTGGCGAATGGATCATAGGAGTGCGCGACAATGGCATTGGTATAGAACCCCAAAACTTCCAGCGCATATTTGAGGCTTTCCAACGACTGCACTCTTATGACAGCTACCCCGGTACGGGCCTGGGCATGGCCATCTGCAAGAAAATTGTTGAGCGCCACGGGGGGCGGATATGGGTAGAATCTCAGCTGGGAGTGGGAACCACTATTTACTTTACCATTCCCGCTCTGAGATAATTAATACACCGCTTGCCAGTTTAGAAAAAATCGCAGAGGGGTGAAGAGACTGGCGGACAGTTGAACGTTTCGGTATTCCCCGACTGACGGCCAGCATCTTGCCATCAGCTCAGCCCGCCTCGATCGCAAAAAAAGATGAGTGTGCTGTTCTGGAGAGAAATCCCTGGCAGGTCACCAACTCAACCCCTTTTTTTCTAAACTTGTGGAGAGTCAAATCGCTTTCTAGCTGTTCGCCTCTGCCCCTGCGAGGTAATTCTAGTGGACAGTCCGGGGAAAAAGAAAATGAGTAAAAGTCCAGTCGCTCCACCCAAAGGTAATATTCTCGTGGTAGACGATACGCCAGACAACTTGCGCGTCTTATCCTCTATGCTGACGATGCGGGGGCACACAGTTCGCAAAGCTTTGAACGGGCAGATGGCTCTGACTGCCTGTCAAACGGTTGTGCCTGACCTGATTTTGCTGGATATTAATATGCCCGGTATGAATGGCTATGAGGTCTGCAATTTTTTGAAAAATTCTGAAAATACTTGTAACATACCCGTGATTTTTATCAGCGTTCTTGATGAGGCGCTTGACAAAGTAAAAGCCTTTACTGTCGGAGGCGCAGACTACATTACTAAGCCGTTTCAAGTAGAAGAAGTATTGGCTCGCGTTGAGAATCAACTGACTGTGCGGCGGCTGCAAATCAGTCTTCAGGATCGCAACCGGCTTCTGAAAGAGCAAAATGCTTTGCTGCTTCAGGAGATTGAAAAACGCCGCCGCGCCGAGGAAGCCTTACAAAAGGCCAACGAAAAATTGCAGCTTTTAGCTGATTCGGACAGCTTGACAGGAATTGCCAACCGCCGCCACTTTGACGAATACTTGCAGCGAGAATGGAAGCGAGCTTCGCGAGACAAGTTGTATCTTTCGCTGGTTTTGTGCGATATTGATTGCTTCAAATTATATAACGACACTTACGGCCATCAAGCGGGGGACGATTGTTTAAAGCAGGTGGCGGGGGCGATCGGTCGCGCCGTCAAGCGCCCAGCTGATTTAGTCGCTCGTTATGGGGGAGAAGAGTTTGCCGCCCTCCTCCCTAACACTGATTTTGACGGAGCCTTGCGGGTGGCTGAATCGATCCACTTAGAGGTGCGGCAGCTAAAGATTGTCCACGCCAAATCTTCTGTCAGCGATTATATTACACTGAGCGCAGGCATTGCTAGCACTGTGCCAAACCATAAACAATCGCCAGCCGCCCTGATTAGTGCTGCTGACAAAGCACTCTATCAAGCCAAGGAGCGCGGGCGCAATCAATCCTGCTCGGTGGCGTTTGACCGCAGCGCCCTCCCCCGAAGAGGTGAAGAGGCGGAGAGGAAATACTAGACCTCTGCCCAGAACCGTCCGAACCCAAACACACTTCCGCTAAACAAGGCGAGCCCCGCCAGCAGGGTTTGAGAATCGCAATCTGAGCTATACTATCAATAGTGTAACATTTTTCCTTCCCCTGGTGACGAGCATATATTAGAGCGCGTCAGGTAGAATACCCATAGGATATCAATGGTCGGGTAGTGGGCGATGGTGCGATGGGCATTTGGCATTGGCGACTGAATTGCGGCAGTTAAACGACCTGTTATTAGCATTAGCATTGAGAGGTAACACTGAGATGAATAGTGAAACAGAGCAAAGTTATAAGGAAAATATATTGGTGGTCGATGACACCCCTGATAACGTGCGCCTTTTAACGGCAATGCTGAACGAGAAGGGCTACAAAGTTCGCAAAGCATTGAGCGGGCAAATGGCTCTTACTGCCTGTCAAATGGTTTTGCCAGACCTAATTTTGCTGGACATTAATATGCCAGATATGAATGGCTATGAAGTTTGCAAGCTACTGAAAGCGGACGAGAAAACTCGCGAAGTGCCGGTGATTTTTATTAGCGCCCTCGACGACGTGCTGGATAAGGTCAAAGCTTTCGACTCCGGAGGTGCGGACTACATTACCAAACCCTTTCAAAGGGGAGAAGTTTTATCGCGAATTGAAAGCCAGCTTAAGTTGCGATCGCTCCAGCTCAAACTCCAGGAAAAAAATGCCAAGCTGGAGCGGGCGCTTGCCGAACTGAAGGCGGCTCAAATTCAAATAATTCAGAATGAAAAGATGGCGGCTGTCGGGCAGTTAGTAGCGGGAATAGCTCACGAAATAAACAACCCCATCAGTTTTATCTATGGCAATCTCAATCACGCCAGCCAATACCTTGAAAGCTTGGTAAATATTCTGGAACTCTACCAAGAGGAATACCCAAATACCGCTCCCAGAATCCAAGATAAAATTAATGAGCTTGACCTGAATTTTTTGAAAGAAGACGCGCCCAATGTCATGGGTGCGATGCGTCGAGGAGCCGAGCGCATTCGGCAGCTGGTAGTTTCTCTGCGAAACTTCTCCAGGCTGGACGAAGCTGAGATGAAGTCGGTGGACATCCATCAAGGCATCGACAGCACCCTGCTGATGTTGCAGCACCGGCTCGCGGAAACAGAAACTCGCCCCGCCATTACCGCGATCAAAGACTATGGCCCATTGCCCAAAGTGACTTGTTATGCCAGCCAGCTCAACCAGGTTTTTATGCACCTGCTAAATAATGCGATTGACGCCCTACAAGATGGGCATGGGGCATGGGGCAGCGGGCAGGAAGAAGATGCCCCACGCCCTACAATTCGGATTCACACCGAACTGACCGCCAAAGATACTGTTTTGATTCGGATTGCCGACAATGGCCCGGGGATCTCAACAGCCAAGCTTTCGCATTTATTTGACCCATTTTTTACCACCAAGAAAGTGGGCAGCGGCGCGGGATTGGGACTGTCTATCAGCTATCAAATTGTCGCGCAACAGCATAAAGGACAGCTAACTTGCTCCTCATCCCCCGGAGAGGGAGCGGAGTTTACCATCGAAATTCCGTCCAGTCAACCGGAGTGAGAACACATAAGAAACCCGGTTTCTTAAAGAAACCGGGTTTCTTAAAGAAACCCGGTTTCTGCTTGCGTTACATCATGCCGCCCATGCCGCCCATGCCGCCCATGCCGCCCATGCCGCCCATGCCGCCCATGCCGCCCATGCCGCCCATATCAGGCGCACCGGCAGCTTTCTTCTGCGGTTTTTCCACCACCAGCGCCTCAGTCGTAAGAACCATGCTGGCGATCGAACCGGCATTTTGCAGTGCTGAGCGCACTACCTTAGCCGGGTCAATAATCCCCGCCGCAATCAAATCTTGAAACTCGCCGCTGGCTGCGTTGTACCCGATCGTAAACTCAGTTTCCCGCACCCGCTCCACGATCACCGAACCTTCCACACCGGCATTATCGGCAATTTGGCGCAAAGGAGCTTCCAGCGCCTTTGCCACAATTTCCGCGCCGATCTTTTCTTCGACATCCAAACTGCCTTTCAGATCCGCGACTTTTTTCGCCAAGTGAATTAGCGTCGTCCCGCCACCGGGCACAATCCCTTCATCCACAGCCGCCTTCGTAGCGTTGAGCGCATCTTCAATCCGCAACTTCCGGTCTTTGAGCTCAGTTTCCGTGGGGGCTCCCACTTTAATCACCGCCACCCCGCCGGCTAATTTAGCAATCCGCTCTTGCAGTTTTTCCTTGTCGTAATCCGAATCCGTCCGTTCCAACTCCTTGCGCAGCTGGGCGATCCGCTTTTGCACGTCCGCCTTATTGCGATCGTCGGCGCTAGACACAATAGTCGTGGTTTCTTTAGTAACAGTCACCTTGCGGGCAACTCCCAGCATAGTTGTAGAAACCGCATCCAGACTCAGACCCACATCTTCAGAAATCAGCTGTCCGCCCGTGAGGGTGGCGATGTCTTGCAGCAGGGCTTTGCGGCGTTCGCCAAATCCGGGAGCCTTGATGGCACAGACGCTCAACACCCCCCGGGCTTTGTTGACCACCAGAGTCGCCAGAGCTTCCCCTTCCACATCTTCGGCAATAATCAGCAACGGCTGACCGGCACGGGCCACCTTTTCCAGCACCGGCACCAAGTCCGCGATGGCGCTAATTTTCTGATCCGCAATCAGGATGCGGACATTTTCATATTCCGCCAACATCCGCTCCTGATCTGTCACGAAGTACGGAGAAATGTAGCCCCGATCCAGCTGCATCCCTTCCACCACTTCCATTTCCGTCGCCAGCGACTTGGATTCCTCAACGGTAATCACCCCGTCTTTGGTCACCTTTTCCATCGCCTCGGCAATCATTTGGCCAATTTCCTGATCATTGCCGGCAGACACCGTGGCCACCTGCGCGATGGCCGCACCTTCCACCGGCTTGGCCACTGCCTTAATTTCCGCCACCAGATAAGCGACAGTCTTTTCAATCCCCCGCCGCACCGCTACAGGATTCGCGCCGGCAGCGACCAGCTTCAGCCCTTCCCGCACCATCGCTTGGGCCAGAACCGTGGCCGTAGTCGTCCCATCTCCCGCCACTTCCTTCGTCTGCGACGCCACTTCCCGAATCAGCTGAGCGCCGGTGTTTTCCAAGGGATCTTCCAATTCAATTTCCTTGGCAATCGTGATCCCGTCGTTGACAATCTGCGGTGCGCCAAACTTCTGCTCCAGGACGACATTGCGGCCTTTCGGGCCCAAAGTAATCCGCACCGCATCTGCCAGGGCGTTGATGCCCCGTTCCAGCGCCCGCCGAGACTCTTCATCAAATGCAACGATCTTGGCCATTCTTGCTTTCTTAACTCTCCACTTAGACAATTTAGCACTCTCTCGCGCAGAGTGCTAATCCCGCCCGCCGGTGACGCCCCCTTCCAGGCGTTGCGCATTCGCCGGATCGCAGGTTTGCAGGGGCTCGTTCTTAGGTTAAGACATGGGCATTGGGCATGACGCAAAAGGGGATTGGGGACTGGGGATTGGGCATGACGCAAAAGGGGATTGGGCATTGGGGATTGGGCATTGGGCGATCGGGCATGATCGCATTGGGCATGATCGCATTGGGCATGATCGCATTGGGGATTGGGGATTGGGGATTGGGCATGATCGCATTGCTCGTAGTCTGATGCGCCTGGGGCCATGCGCCTGGGGCCATGCGCCTGGGGCCATGCGCATTAATATGCCCTAACAGACTCAAGCGAGTATCACTCGAATGCGCTACTCCAGTTAAGCGTCACAAAAAAAAGCGACTGTCCGCCGGCTTCCTGTTCTCGCTATACCTATCAGTAGGTTCAAGGCATCTCTCTCGCGAGCAGCCCCCTTATGGGAAACCGCAAAGCGGTAACAGGCTGGTTCCTTTGAATCTGCCGGCTTTTCGCCGACCGCACTATTAGGAATGGTGCGAGATAGTAGCTAAACAGACAGAAGCCAACATTTCCGCAACGCGCTCACCGGCTTGCGGTTGCCAGCGATAGCGCCAGCGAAAACAGCAAAATATACGATCCTAAACTCCAGCTTTGTGGGCGGTATTACCACCCGCATAAAAAGCAATACTTTATTTTCTTATAACTAATATAAGTTGCCTTTTTTGGAGGCAATCACTTCGGAACTGCGCACACCGCCACCGATGAAAATTGTCCCCTGGGCTGGGCGATATCCGTGGGTGCCATCGGCACTACAAGACTATTTTCAAGTCAGAGTCCCGTAACGAGGAAACAAATATAAGGCGTAGGACAGGCGTTCCCTCCGACCTCGGTAGGGCTAAAGCCCAACTACAAACCTTTTCAAGTCAGAGCCTCCAAAGCCGCGTTCCCAGCTTGAGCTGGGAACGAGAGTACGAGAGTAACGAGGGGAAGGAGAATAACGAGGGGAAAATTTGTAACGCCAGTCCTGATTTAAAGATAGCTTCAACGAAATCAGATAGAACGATGGCTGGGAAAGCCGCCATCGGGATAGCAAAAAAAATAATTAATCTCTGCTATGAACAGAATGTCCGATACCAAAAACCACTGTTGCAATCGGCTACATCCGATTTTCTGTATCCTCCCCCCTTACATGTTGCGCAACCTCGCCGAACGCGGCACCCCGGCGCAGCGCAACTGGGCTTTTAGAACATTAACTCTGTCGGAACAGTTTCGCGGGCGGCGCATGACACTGGGCAACCTAGCGGCAAAAGCAATCACACCGGCGGGCGAGAAGCGCCGCACAATTTATGATGCCCAAAATGGTACTAAACTCCCCGGAAAATTAGTGCGCGGTGAGGGAGATCCCCCAACCGGCGACCCAGCGGTAGACGAAGCCTACGACGGCTCCGGTGCCACCTATGACTTGTACGCTGAAATTTTCCAGCGCAATTCCATCGACGACCGGGGCATGCGTCTGGACTCCACTGTTCATTACGATCGGGAGTATGACAACGCCTTTTGGGACGGCAGCCAGATGGTTTATGGCGATGGGGATGGGGAGCTTTTTGAGCGCTTTACCAAAGCAATTGATGTCATTGGTCACGAGCTAACCCACGGCGTAACGGAACATGAAGCAGGTCTGATTTATGCAGGTCAGCCCGGAGCGCTGAATGAGTCTTTTTCTGATGTCTTCGGTTCCTTGGTGAAACAGTGGGTGATCAATCAGACAGCGGACGAAGCTGACTGGATTATTGGAGCCGGTCTGTTTACCTCCAAAGTCAGAGGCGCAGGCATTCGCTCCATGAAAGCACCCGGCACCGCATACGACGACCCAGTGCTCGGAAAAGATCCCCAGCCGGCTCACATGAAAGACTATTACAGGGGTTCAGAAGATAACGGCGGCGTGCATATCAACTCAGGGATTCCCAACCGCGCCTTTTATTTGGCTGCAATTGAAATTGGCGGCTACGCCTGGGAAAAAGCAGGGAAAATCTGGTACATCACTTTGCGCGACCGGCTGCGCCCCTGGTCAAATTTCAACCGGGCTGCCAATCTCACCATTGCCGTCGCCGGCGAACTTTACAGCGAGGGAAGTCGGGAGCAGAACGCAGTCCGCAACGCCTGGAAACAAGTGGGGGTAATTTAGCCAGCAAGTAGGAAGTAGCCTCAGGTACTGAGAAACCCGGTTTCTTAAAGAAACCGGGTTTCTTAAAGAAACCCGGTTTCTGGTTTACTTTTGGCGTGCCGCCGCCAACAGCCATTCAATAAGCGGTCGCAAGCGGGCTGGCAGTGCTGGCTCGCTAACTGTAACTGTGTGTTGCTGACCGTTTTCTTCCACCGCTAGCCGGTACTGAAAGCGGTCAGCACCGGCAGTGGGGGACGTGATGCTGGGAGGGAGGTGAAAGAAATCAGCTGCCTCAACTAGCCGGCGCAGCTGATTCGCCTCTTCTGGGGGGAGGGTGCTGGTGTCGGCAACTGTTGCCAGCCGCATGCCGGCAAAGCCGCCAGTCCGTTCAAAATTAATCCGCATAGTGCCGGTGGAAAATTTAAAATTTCCTCTTTCATTGAGCGCGAAAACTGATTTGGGTGTCGGTGTATTGGGGCACCCAGCCTGCGGCGGTGGTAAAGTATCGGACTGCTTTGATTTGTAGCGACGCAGCGGGACAGAACCAGTGTTCGGTGCCGGCAGGTATGTTGATATATTCGCCCGCTCGCACGAGCAGTTCCACCTGGCTGCCATCCGGTCGCACGAAGCCGAAAATTCCCCCCCCATCCAGGATGTAGAGCGCTTCGCTCTCTGTGTGGGTGTGGGGGCGGTGACAGCTGGCAATCAGTGGGTAGAGATTCGGCGATCCCGGGTGCAACAGCATCAAGTCGCGCCACACACAGCCGGCGGAGCGCTTCACTTCCTCGAAGTGGCTGCTAACGGCACCGAGCACTTGTGTTTTCTCCTGATGTGAAAGTGTGTCTTTTTCTAGCAGTCCCGCCAGCTCCAGTTTCTTCCCTACAGGACAGTGTTTCAGCTCGACATTCAAGGGAGCCAATTCGCGGGTTATATCGCTGATTTCGCTGTGGTTCGTACTGTTTTCCAGCCGGAGGATCGCCATAATCTAAAAAAAATGTTAAGTTACGTTAACGGACAGAATATCGCAAATGTGGCGCTTTTGGGCTAAAGCCCAACTACAAACATGCCTTCCCATCCCCCCGACACCGGCAGCCGGTGCGGACTTTTGACAGATCGGCTTTCGCCACAGCCAGTCCCACGCCCACCGGCCCCACTTCCCGTGGAGCGGGATTCTAGCAGACTTCCTAACTCTATAATACTATATCCCGATAGACAAACCGGGGATTGCCAACTGACTTTCTGGGGGTGGGTGGCCCTGTGCCGGTGGGCCGGTAGCAATTTGAGAGGAAGGAAAAATTTGTCTGAGTGAAACAATGACTACCTTTTATGGTATAATTGCGAGTTCTATCTCCGAACCTTAGGGGATTTTACCCATGAAGGGCTGTTACCGAGAGAGGGAACGAGCAATACTGCACCCTGCTGCTACCGGCATCCCACATTTCTGTGACGCACCAGAGTTGACAACAACGCTTATCGAACTGAAGCTCAATAGGGAAGCCTTCCCGCTTACAGAACGAGATGTGCTGGTTTTTGTCAGCGAAATCTTCGTAGTAGGGCTTCAGCCCAAAAAGGTTCGTAGTAGGGCTTCAGCCCAAAAAGGTTCGTAGTAGGGCTTCAGCCCAAAAAGGTTCGTAGTAGGGCTT
>JALOOK010000289.1 GCA_025454445.1 Oscillatoria sp. Prado101
GGAGAAAACCGCATCTACCGGCCCACCCAGATTTACACCGGCTCGCACAGCGCTCCCTACGTTCCCATGTATGAGCGCTAGTCGGAGGAAAACGGTACTATTCCTTTAGATAGATTACTCATTTAACCGGGTGGGGTGGCAAATCGGGAATCGTCCATCTAAAAAGGAATTCCTGGTTTACCCCCCCTTAGATTTTTAGATAGTAAACAGACGTAAATGAGGGCGGGCAGCCTGACGCGCACGCCACCAGCCCCACCCCAAAGCCCACTTGGGGAAAGCGCGAATTTCCATCGCTGACAGGGATGGGCCACAAACCGTCAGCAGCGAAGGGAAAGCATATTATACAGCTTAAGGGGAAAAGTTTCAATATTTACAATAAAAATTTACAATGGCAGGTGAGCAGGATGTCTGATGGGAGATAGTCTTGTGCCACCCATGCAGCGATATACTGGAATGCGGTGGGGCAGTAAAAAATCTTCATAATCTGTCATCTAAACGGGAAACATGAACCCAGGAATCGACCTGCAAGGAAGTTTTATACAAGCCCTCAAGGATTTGGGGGTGCCGCCGGATGTGGCCAAAGCGATCTGGATACCGCTGCCAATGTTGCTGATGCTCGTGGCGGCAACGGTGGGGGTGCTGGTGACGGTTTGGCTGGAGCGAAAAATTTCAGCCGCAGTCCAACAGCGGATTGGCCCAGAATTTGCTGGCCCTCTGGGCGTGCTGCAACCGGCAGCGGACGGTCTGAAGCTGCTGTTCAAAGAGGATATCGTGCCGGCGAAAGCGGACGGGCTGCTGTTCACCCTCGGGCCGGTGATTGTCGTGATTCCAGTGTTTGTGTCCTACCTGATCGTGCCCTTCGGACAGAACCTGATCGTCGGCAATCTGGGAACAGCAGTGTTTCTCTGGATTGCCCTGTCCAGCATTCAGCCGATTGGCTTGCTGATGTCAGGCTACGCATCCAACAACAAATACTCCCTGCTGGGAGGATTGCGGGCGGCGGCGCAGTCGATCAGTTACGAGATTCCCCTGGCCCTGAGCGTGCTGGCCATCGCCATGATGTCCAACAGCCTGAGCACCATCGACATAGTGCAGCAGCAATCGGGCTACGGCATTCTGGGCTGGAATATCTGGCGTCAGCCGGTGGGCTTCCTGATCTTTTGGATTGCCGTGCTGGCAGAATGCGAGCGCTTGCCTTTTGACTTGCCAGAAGCAGAAGAAGAACTGGTGGCGGGATACCAGACTGAGTATGCCGGTATGAAGTTCGCTCTGTATTACTTGGCATCCTATGTGAATCTGGTGCTCTCTTCCCTGCTGGTGGCAGTCCTGTATCTGGGGGGGTGGGAGTTCCCAATTCCCGTTGGCTTGCTGGCAGGCTGGATCGGCGTCAGCGAGACAACACCTTGGCTGCAGGTGATCGCGGCCATGCTGGGAATTACTATGACTCTGCTGAAGGCTTACTTTTTCGTGTTCCTGGCAATTCTGATGCGCTGGACTGTGCCCAGAGTCCGCATTGACCAGCTTCTGGATCTGGGGTGGAAGTTCCTGCTGCCGGTGGCTCTAGTGAATCTGCTGCTGACTGCGGGATTGAAGTTAGCTTTTCCTTTTGCTTTTGGGGGTTAATTAGAAACGAACCGCCATAGGCGCGAAGCGCGACTTCCCGTAGGGCAGACGCCAAGGACGCCAAGAGAAGAGAGAGTTTTGGGGGGTGAGTTTTTGAGTGGCTCACTGTTCAAGGATCAGAACTTTATCTGACAGGGGAAAAAGCAGTCAGCTGATAGTTTTAAGCGGTTAGCTAAGAAAGAGAGAGTGAGAGGGCGATGCTAAAGTTTCTCAACCAAGTTGGGGATTACACGAAAGAGGCGATTCAAGCTGCTAAGTATATCGGTCAGGGGCTGTCGGTGACTTTTGACCACATGCGCCGGCGTCCGATTACGGTGCAGTATCCTTATGAGAAGCTGATTCCTTCGGAGCGGTTCCGGGGCAGGATTCACTTCGAGTTTGACAAGTGCATTTCTTGCGAAGTGTGCGTGCGGGTGTGTCCGATAAACCTGCCGGTAGTGGACTGGACGTTCAATAAGGAGACGAAAAAGAAACAGCTGAAGCATTACAGTATTGACTTTGGCGTTTGTATCTTTTGCGGCAACTGTGTGGAATATTGCCCGACGAACTGTCTGTCTATGACAGAAGAGTACGAACTGGCGGCCTATGACCGGCACGAGTTGAACTATGATAATGTCGCCCTGGGACGGTTGCCTTATAAGGTGACTCTTGACCCAATGGTGACGCCGCTGCGAGAGCTGGCTTATCTGCCGAAGGGGGTGACGGAACCTCACGATTTGCCGGCTTCCTCTCGTCGCGCCGGTCAGCGCCCAGAGGAAATTCTGGAGCAAATGGAAAAGTAGGGTACAGGCGCGTTTGGGCTAGGGGCTAGCACAAGCAAACTAGCAACTAGCCACAAACATGCAGACAAAGGACAGAGGAGAAAGGACAAAGAAGTGAATTTAGCGTCAGGCGTTCAGATTGTTTCGTTTGGCTTGCTGGCTGTGATGATGATTGGAGCGGCTTTGGGGGTGGTGCTGTTTTCCAATATTGTTTACTCAGCCTTTTTGCTGGGGGGCGTTTTTATCAGCATGGCGGGCATGTACTTGCTGCTGAATGCCGATTTTGTGGCGGCGGCGCAGGTGCTGATCTATGTAGGGGCAGTTAATGTGCTGATTCTGTTTGCCATTATGTTGGTGAACAAGCGGGAGGATTTTCCATCCCTTCCTAATGCCTGGATTCGCAAGGGGGCAACGGCTCTGGTTTGTGCTGGCTTGTTTGCACTGCTGAGCGCAATGGTTTTGTCCACTACCTGGGCTGTGTCAGCGGCTCCTGCTGCTGGAAATTCTTCGATTGTGAAGATCGGAGAGCATTTCTTCAGCGACTTTTTGCTGCCGTTTGAGCTGGCATCTGTGCTGTTGCTGATGGCAATGGTGGGCGCAATTATTTTGGCGCGTCGGGATTTTGTGCCTGAGGAGATTTCTCCGGAACTGCCTCAGCCGCCGGTGCTGACTTTGCCAGAGCGCCCTCGCGAACTGGCAGCCGCATCGAAAGATCGCACTCCATCTCTTTGAATGAGACAGGCTTTGTAGCGCAGGCGCTCTGGCCTGCGCTACGGGTGCGGTGTGAATAATTTTAGCTAAATTAAGGCGCACAGCCTGCAGGCACATTGTAGAAAGTAAGAGGACTCATGCAACTGCAACTCCAGTATTTCCTATTGTTGGCAGCAGCGCTTTTCTGCATTGGCATTTACGGTTTGATTACCAGCCGCAATGCGGTGAGGGTGCTGATGTCTATTGAGTTGCTGCTCAATGCGGTGAATCTCAATTTAATGGGTTTTTCCAATTTCCTGGACCCGCAAAATATCAAAGGTCAGGTGTTTTCCGTGTTTGTGATTACGGTGGCTGCTGCTGAAGCTGCAGTGGGTCTGGCGATTGTTCTGGCCATCTATCGCAACCGCGATACGGTGGATATGGAGCAGTTTAACCTGCTCAAGTGGTAACATTTTTTCCCTGCAGGGGTGCGAGTGCCTCTGCAGGGAGATGGCAGGGGAAAAATGCTCAGTGGCTGGGCGGGTGCGTGTAAAAGATAGAATCTAAAATAACCCAATTTGCTACTTACCAGAGAGTCAGGCGAGATCCCCCCTAGCCTGCCCTTAAAAAGGGGGGGAACATCTCAAATCCCCCCTTTTTAGGGGGGGGAAAGGGCTCACAAGTGTGGGTTTTTTGCACACGGTGGCTGTTGGGGTATTGGTGTTAAGTTTAAATTAATAATGAACCGCGCCCGACGCAGAGAGCGCCAAGAGAGAAGAGGGAGTTGCCCACGGAAAAACGCCATTTCAGCGAAGGTGTGTAAAAGACCTACACCTGTGAGGGGGGAAAAGGGGGGATCTAGATGCTTATACTTGTAGGTAGCAACTTGAGTTAAAATAGGACTTGCGCAGAAATGGGGTTTCTCAACTAGCAGTCTTGACTTTCCGCCCTCGGTTGTGGACGAGAAACCCTGTTTCTTTCACGGTTGCGCTTAAGTCCTGTAAAATATAAGCTCTAAAATCCTATAAGGTGCAGTTAAAACAGGTTATTATTGCTCACAAGGCGGGAGACGCCGCCATCCGGCGCTTGGCAGAAAAATCGGCGCGACAGTTGGAAAGTCGCGGCTGTCAGGTTTTGATGGGGCCCAGTGGGCCAAAGGATAATCCCTATCCGGTTTTTTTGGCGTCGGCGACGCAACCGATCGATCTGGCGATCGTTTTGGGTGGAGATGGCACGGCGCTGACTGCCGCAAGGCAGGTTGCACCGGATGGCATCCCGATTTTGGCCGTCAATGTGGGTGGCCATTTGGGGTTTTTGACGGAGCAGGCTGAGTTATTCCAAGACAGTCAGGGGGTTTGGGACCGGCTGGAGGAGGATCGCTATGCCGTTCAGCGGCGGATGATGCTGCAAGCTATGCTGTTTGAGGGGGGGCGCGAGAACCTCGAACCGGCAAGCGACAGATATCTAGCACTAAATGAGATGTGTGTCAAGCCTGCTGCTGCAGATCGCATCCCGACTTCGATTCTGGAAATGGAGGTGGATGGGGAGGTGGTGGATCAGTACCAGGGAGATGGGCTGATTGTGGCCACTCCCACCGGCTCCACCTGCTATACGGCTTCGGCAAATGGCCCGATTATGCACGATGGCATGGAAGCGATTGCGGTGACGCCTATCTGCCCCCTGAGTCTGTCCAGTCGTCCGATTGTCCTGCCTCCCGGCTCGGTGGTCAGCATTTGGCCATTGGCTGACCGGGATCGGAACACTAAGTTGTGGATGGATGGGGTGCTGGCCACTTCTATCTGGCCCGGACAGCGTGTGGACGTGCGGATGGCGGAGTGTTACGCTAAGTTTATTATTTTGCGGGAAAATTATTCCTACTATCAGACGCTGCGGGAAAAGTTGCACTGGGCGGGAGCGCGAATTCGCTACAGCAATAATCACCGCAATTAAGCAGTAAATGGGATGAGTGAAAGCGCAGAAACCGGGTTTCTTTTAGAAACCCGGTTTCTCACCCCACCCAGATATTTCATTTATAGCAGTAGCCCAATGCCCCATCGCCCACTGCCCATATCAGTTCCCGTGCGTGGCTACTGCTATATTAGCCTAATAGCTTATCACTGTGTGGCCGGTGCGGCACCCATACGAATCGAGCGGTCAGAGTTTCGATAGGTGAATGGAATGCTTAACTCCTTGCAGAAATCAGCCATCAAGACATAGGTTAAATCATTAATAATGATGCCTTGCATGAAAGGCCGGACGGGATACTTAGGGTCACTAAGGGTTTGTCCTTCTGCGTCTTGTGGGCGGTTCATGTAAACATCTACAACGGGGTATCCGGAAATAAGAGGAGAGTCAGCCAGATACTTGGGAGTAAATTTAGTTGTCAGTAAATTAACGTACCGGTGATTGTTGCTAAAGCTGACGGGAACGCCATAGGCGGCTGCCAGTTTAGAAAGCTGAGCGTAGCAGCGATTGTCGGGCAAAAAGTAGCCGGTGGTAATTAACTGAGACTCCAAATATATCTTGCATTCATTCGGTTTCCCCGCCGGCGTTGCCGGTGAGTTGACCCTGATTTCTGGAACTGACATCTGACTGAGATATTTTTTTATCTTGTCTCGCAAGATAAATCCTCCCTTACCTTCGGGATCGGAGGGCTTGAGCTGCCACAAATCCCAGCGCTCAGCAAATCCCCCTGGCCAGCTGTCAAACCAAGAAAAGGGGCCATAATTTTCGTGCGGCATTCCCAACTCGCGAGCTTTGCGCACATAGTCCTCAACTTGCGGTGTGGAACTTGGCCACTTCCACTCTGATACCAGCTTGGCTTTTTCCAGGGGGAAGTCTCGATTTGCCGCTGCTTCGGCGTGAGTCATTACGCGAGTAATGGTGATATCTTCTGGCTTCCAGCCTAATTTAAACGCGAGTTGAGCGGCTTCCTTACACATATTTTCAATTTGAATATTTGTGGGAGGATAGTCTTGCCAACCCCTGTCGCCCATACAGGATAGAGCGATAGCTACCGACTCTTCATTGCGCCCAGCTGTGTGCTCTTTGAGCGGCTGGTCGTAGCCGGTTAAATGTTTAACTGCGCCATTCCCTAAAATGACGGTGTGATAGTGGCCTGGTTGCGCCCAGTAGTAATCTGTGGCTGTCCAGTGCAGGTAAATTTTTTTGATG
>JALOOK010000290.1 GCA_025454445.1 Oscillatoria sp. Prado101
ATGGGGGATCACCTTCTGTTTCTTTGGCAGAGGTAGAGCAAAAATTGCAGCCCGACTCCGCTTTATGGTTTGTGGAAGGGGGCGGTCAGTAAAAATCAGCGCTTTTCTAGCCGGTCGAGGATTAAAATCGAGGGGAAGAAACCGGGTTTATCTGCCGGTTTCTCAGATTTATAGACCGGCGCTTTAGCAAGGGGCGTTTCTCAGGTCAGTCGCTTTGTCCAAGAGGGCTGTGAAATGAGGAATTACTCTTGCAGGGGCGCTGGCGCAGAATAAACGCACTGTCCAAACAGGGCGGTAATAATTGGCCGGTATTGACACAAACCGGCACTTGGGTTTTTTGTGGTGTGAGGATAAAATATGGGTGCGAAACATTGCTTGTTTGGTCTTTTCGTCTTATTGGCGGCTGCACCGGCAGCCCTAGCCAATTCACCGGATATCCCCGCTCCAGTTGGGGATACTGTGCCAGTTGACAGCTCTCAGAAATTGCTGGGAGATTCTCAGCCAGTTGAGCGGGAGTTCGTCCCAGCCAACTCTCCAGCCAGCTCTCCAGCGAACTCTCCAGCAAACTCGGCCAATTCCTACTATTTGGATGTTGAGTCGCTCGCTCACGATTTCCCCCAACCCCCTTTAAAAACGGGGGAGCAAGAGGCAAAACCGCCAGCGTCAGCGCCAGATTTGCTGAACAGCACGCAGCAAAATGAAACGCAGCAAAATGAAACCAGTTTTCCGCAGGACATGGGTGAGGAGCAGCTCTCACCTGAGGACCCTATGGCTCAAGTGACATCCGTATCTCAGCTATCGGATGTGCAGCCAACGGACTGGGCATTTCAGGCGCTGCAAAACCTGGTAGAGCGTTACGGGTGCGTAGCCGGCTATCCGGACGGAACTTTCCGGGGAAATCGCGCCATGACTCGCTATGAATTCGCCGCCGGTTTGAATGCTTGCTTGGAGCGGATTAACCAGCTGCTTCAGCAGCCCCAACTAACGGGTGATTTTGTCACCCAGCAAGACTTAGGCACCGTGCGAAAACTGCAAGATGAGTTTGCGGCTGAATTAGCGACTCTGAGAAATCGTGTCGAGACGCTTGAGGCGAGGACTGCAGTGCTGGAAGCGCAGCAATTTTCCACGACTTTCAAGTTTGGGGGAGAAGTCATTTTTGCGGTAGCGGATGCGACAGGGGGCGACAATCCGCCAGGGAGAGGGGCGAGCAATACAGTTTTCACCCAGCTGGCGCGAGTGGGAATGTCCGGGACATTCACCGGCAAAGACGTGCTGCGCCTGGGGCTGTCTGCAGGGAATTTTGCCAGTCGCGGCTATGCGGGTTCCGATTCTTTTAACACTGATATGGCGCTGCTGTCCTATCAAGCCGATAGCAACAATCAGATTCAGCTGGATTCACTGGAGTACCGGTTTGCTGCTTTGGACGACCGGGTCGTTTTCACTGTCAGACCGGTTGGCTTCAGCCTGAGCAGCGTTTTGAGTGCCAACTCTCCTTATTTTGACACAGGACGGGGGGCGGTTTCGCGCTTTGCGGAAGCCAGTCCTATTTTCAAAATAGGCAATCTGGATGCCGGTGTGGGTTTAGACTGGCTGGTTACAAGCAAAGTGCGCTTGCAGGTTGCTTATGGTACGCGAGACAGTAACGAACCCGACGCTTCACTGGAACGGCGAGGCGTATTTGGAGCGAGTCACAGCGCTTTGGGCGTGCAGCTGCTGACCAAGCCCGCTCCCAGAGTGCTGACTGGTTTGACTTATATCAATGCCTATTCTAGCAATGGGCAATTGAATACTTCAACCGGCAGTTTCAATGCAGACTCTTCCGGCTTCTTCAACGAGCCGGCGCAGATTCACGCCATTGGCGGCTCCCTGCAATGGCGCATGACTCGCAACCTTACTTTCGGCACTTGGGGGGGGTGGATTCACACGGAATCCCACGACTCAGACGCTTTTGCGGATGCGACGACCTATTTGTTTTCTTTGGGGCTGTCCGATCCGTTTGGCAGAGAAGGCGATTTGCTAGCCTTTATCGCCGGTCAGCCGCCCAAGTTGGTGAGTGGCAAGGGTTTGCTGCGGGGAGAAGATCCAGATACTTCGCTGCACTTTGAGGTGTTTTACCGCTATCGGGTGAGCGATAATATATCTATCACCCCTGGGGTGTTTGTTGTCACCAACCCGGAACACGATTCTGACAACAGCACGATTGTTGTGGGAACTGTCCGCACCGTTTTCCGCTTCTGAATTCCCGCTAGCGGAATGTGCGAACGCTTGGGTCGGAGGGAACGCCTGTCCTGCGAGGTATAGCGTTTTTCGTATGAGTGAGGTACTGAGAAACCCGGTTTCTTTAAGAAACCGGGTTTCAAAGGGTGTGCTTCATCCAACTGACAACCGCTATATATCCGCAGGTATGGCGTCCGCCGGGGCACAATGTCTGGGCACAATGTCTAATGTCCGTTCCCAATGTGGCTAGTGCTATAACAGTGCGACCGACCACAGCCCAGCCTGTAAACCACAAGAGAATAAGCTGGCTCCAAAAAAGGAGGATTTATGCAACGTATGCCAATTTTTTCCCGCTCTCGATATGTGCTGCCGGCTTTCTTGGGAGCGATAGGGCTTTACAGCCTCAGTGTTCCTCTGGCTGAAAAAGCCAGTGCCGGTGAGTCTGGCTCCAATTCCCCAGTAGAAACTGTGCTGGCGCAGCAGGCACCGGCTTCGCCCAAACCCACTTTTTTTGAGGAAGAGCGCAAGCTGAAAACTCCCTCCCTTCCGGAAGAAAGGGAGGCAAAAAGTGAGAGAACCAGTCCGGCTGGGTTTGCTCCCACTTTCGTGAATGACGCTCTCGGCGGTGTTTCCGATCCGCTGACGGGTAATGGATTCGCCGGCACTGCTATTGACAGCCTGCAAAAACTCAGCAATCCAGCTGCTCCTTCAGGACGCCCTGTGGGGGTATTCTTGGAATTGCCGTAGAAAATAAGCTATGGCGCATTGAATTTGCATTACCCCATTTCTATTCTCTCGTTACCAGCCTCAGGCTGGTAACGCAATCTGGAGGCTCTGCCTCCTTTCAATGGAAAAGCAGGTTAAAAGCCTAACAGCTTACCCCGCAGAACCCCACCCCCCAACCCCCTCCCCGCGTGCACGCCTAGGGGGAGGATTAAGTGGGGGGTGGGGTTGAGACATTCTCGGGCAATACCGCACCCCTGCCTCAGTTAATCAAAAAGTCACCGGCACTCAAAGCCGGTGCGCCACTGAGGGTGACAAGCTGCACTTGCAGATTTGCGCCAATGCCATCCGCATCGAAGAACAGAGCGCCGGTGGCGCTGTTGTAAATAAAGCGATCGTCGCTGTCGAGTGCGGCGGCTCCCACAACGAACTGAATCTCTGGCAGCGCTCCCGGAGTCAGTCCGCCACCAAATCCGGCAGATGAGATATTGATTTTATCGGTGCCGGGGAGAAAGTCTGTGATGGTGTCAGCACCTTGAGTGGGAGCGTTGAAGACAAAGCTGTCGCTGCCATTCCCGCCGGTGAGGGTGTCACTGCCATTCCCGCCGGTGAGGGTGTCATCACCGGCACCCCCTCGGAGGCTGTCCTCACCGGCACCCCCTTTCAGGCTGTCACTCCCCGCACCCCCTCGCAGGGTGTCACTGCCTGCACTGCCGGTGAGTGTGTCGGCGCTGGCAGTGCCGGTGAGGCTGTCGGCGCTGGCAGTGCCGGTGAGTGTCACCCCCGGCGCAATCGTGCGGGATAAAGACTGCGTGGCGGATGCGGTGTCGCCCCCAGTGTTTAGCCGCACTGAGACGTCGTTGCTGCTATTATTCACTACAGCCAAGTCGAGTCTGCTGTCTCCATTGAAATCGGCAGCAGCGATTTCGGTTGGGTTATCTCCAACAGGAATGTCTGATGGCTGTCGCGTAAAGGTGCCGTCGCCATTGTTGAGCAACACCGAAACGCTGCCCGGAGTGTTTCCATTAGTAACAGCTAGGTCGAGTTTGCTGTCCCCATTCAGGTCAGCAGCGGTTACGGAGCCTGGGAAATTGCCAACAGGAATGTCCGCCTGCCTGGTGAAGGTTCCGTCGCCATTGTTGAACAGCACTGAGACGCTATCGCCACTAAGATTCGCTGTAGCCAAGTCGAGTCTGCTGTCCCCATTCAGGTCGCCGGCGGTAACACCAAATGGGGAAGTCCCAACAGCCAAGTTCACTGTCGCAGCGAAAGTGCCGTCCCCATTGTTGAACAGGACTGAGACGGTGTCGCTTTCGCCATTGGCTGTAATCAAATCGGGTCTGCTATCCCCATTCAAGTCTGCTGCTGTTATTTGGACTTGGTCAGCCGGATTGGAAAAGCTGACCGGCGCTGCGAAAGTGCCGTTGCCATTGTTGAGCAGAACTAAAACACCGTTATTGCTGAATCGACTTCCCGTAGCCAGGTCGATTCTGCCGTCCCCATTCAGGTCAGCGGCGGTCAGCAAAAGTGGCTCAGTGACAGCGAAAAGGTCTGGCTGTCGGGTAAAAGTGCCGTCGCCATTGCTGAGCAGCACTGAGATACTGTTGCTGTCACGATTTGTCACAGCTAGATCGGGGCTGCCGTCCCCATTGAAGTCGCCAGACGTCATGGTACCTGAGCCATCCCCAACAGTAATGTCTGGCTGTCGCGTGAAGGTGCCGGTGCCATTGTTGAGCAGCACTGAGACGCTGTCGCTGTCAAAATTACTCACAGCTAGATCCGGTCTGCCATCCTGATTAAAGTCGGCAGCGATTACGGAAGTTGGGCCATTGCCAACGGCAATCTCTGTGCCGGCAAAGCTCACGTTGCTAGTAGGGGTTGGCGTCGGCGTCGGTTCTGGCGTCGGCGTCGGTTCAGGCGTCGGTTCAGGCGTCGTTGTCTGAGCACCGACAACCATCACATCGATAATGTCAAACGCAATTTCAGTCGCCGCACTTCCCAGAGCAATTGAACTGGTATTTGCCGGTATACTGAGATCAAAATCTATAAAACCATTGAAAGACCCATCCGGACTGGCAGGAGTTTTCGGCAAAGTCGCTTCAGAAATCAGACTCCCCGCCGCATCAAAAAACCTTACTGAGTGTTCCCTGTTTGGCGAAGCATAATATAACCACAGGATGCCAGATGCAATCCCACCCGACTGAACCTCCGGAAAATCAGATAAATCCATTCGGATTGAATCGCCTTTATCGTAAGCCAGCGCGGTGGTTCCAATCGGCTTCAGACTCTCGCTGGTAAAAAACCCTTTCCCACCGGCATCAAAAGCACCCAGCGCTATTTCGTTTCCCGAAAATTTAATGCCCTGATAGTTTTCAAGGCGCTGGAAATTACTTAAATCTTCAAAAGTCAGGCGCGTGTTAGTCATCTTATCAATCTCCTCACCAAAAATCCCTGCCAGCTTAAGGGGAGACAAACCCAACGCCCGTCTCCCCCCGAAGGGCACGAGTCCCCAAGTGCCTCAGACGCACTGGCAGTCTGTGAATTATGCAATTCTACCACAACTGGGGTGAGCGCAAATCAACCAGCTTCCCTTTTTTCCAGCCCCCCGACGCCGGAGGGGCGTTCCCGCCTGTCCCCTAGCCCCCCGACGCCGGAGGGGCGTCCCACCTGTCCGCCCCCACCGGCTTTGATAGAATGCCGGTGGTAGCAGAAAGGGTGCCTTCCCCAGGGGGGAAGGCTACAGTAAACTACTTTTGGCAATACTCGCGCTCGGCTGGCAACGCCCAACCCTGGTTCTTTCCCGATTAACTGTTTATTGTTGACCGGCGAAAACTCGCTTATAAAGGTTGAGCTTGGCCCTCCCGCCCGGGCGGGGAGAGCCGGTGGCAGGTGTTGCCGTCCTGTCGTAGGCTAAGAGAAGATGCAGGTACGAGAAGATGCGCATTTGGCAAGCAGATTTTTACCGGCGTCCTCTCAAGGACGAAGCGGGAGGGCAGTTGTGGGAGTTGCTGATCTGCAACCCCACCGGCACGTTCAGGTACAGCGCCCTGTGCCCGCAGTCGGAAGCGAATGCCAGCTGGGTGGAAACGCAGCTGCAGCAAGCAGCCGGTGAGGCTTCCCCCCCACAGGCGGAGGGGGCTGGCAGTCAGAACCTGCCAGATCAGATCCAGGTATTTCGCCCCCAGTCGCTGAGTTTAATCGAGGCGGCGGGGAAAAGACTGGGCGTGCCGGTGCAACCGCAGCGGCGCACCGGCACCCTCAAGCAGTGGTTGCGGCAGCGGGCGGAGGACTATCGCCGCATGAGCGAA
>JALOOK010000291.1 GCA_025454445.1 Oscillatoria sp. Prado101
TTGAGAAAACTGATCGAGATCCTGCACAATTTTTTCTGGCTGATAAGGTTGCATCTCTGAGTGCACGAGTTAAAGCCTCTTTTTTTGTTGCTTTTAATCTCTCAACGTCACAAGTCAATAGGCTTGTTACGCCGGTTATGTCGAATCCGATACTGTGGAAAATGCAACGCCGGCGAATTATTGCCCCGATCCATCCCCCACAACTATTATGCTACACCTATAGTATAGCAAGTTAGCACAATCGGCAAACAAGGTTCTCGGCAGCAGGCCCGCCAGAACACTGTCCTGCGGCAATCACCGCCTCACCCAAAACGATAATGGTAAATAGCCCCAAACGTTCGGGGACGTGGGTAAACGAGGGCGGTATTTCCGCTACCAACTTTCCCCCAGTCAGAGGAGTGATGAAGTCTGCCAGCAGCCCCTGCACCCTAAGCCCCCTGGAAAACTTGCCAAACTGCAAGCTAGTCTGCCTTTCCGCCTGCGAAACCGGCATCACCAGCCCGCAAACCCCTGTCATCAGCGCTGTCAACAGCCTGCACGCGCTCAAACAAGCCGAACGAGATCGCCGGCTCGAACACCTCATCCAATCCGTAGGTGTCGTTGTGGGAGTTGCCTCAATTACAGCCAGCGTCTCCTCAGCCTTAATCAAAGACTTTAGTCCATTATTATCCCCCAAAATCGACAAAAAAGAATTCCCCTGGGCGGAACCCGTCTCCAACTTGCTCATTGTCCTGTTGTTGACTGTTGTTTCAGGCGGCTTGCTGTCATACATATTGCTTAGGAAATATTGGCAGCGGCCCCCTACCAAATCCTACCAATTTGATGTAATCGCGCAACAGATCGTAGGGGCGGAAGGGCACCGCCCCTACGGGTATTTCTCAAGTGTTTCACTCCAAAATAAAATTGGTATAAACCCCCAACCCCCGACCTTGGCGACCTTGGCGTCTTGGCGGTTCATTAAAATAGAAAATAGACACAAAACCCCCACCGCCCCCCATGCTAACCCAAGAGCAAACCCCCACCGTCCCAGAACTCATCTACCCCGAAAGCGACGGCAAACCAATCGCAGACAACACCGAACAATTCCAATGGATTGTAACCATAAAAGGAAACCTAGAACTGCTATTTGCCCCCTTTGCCGAAGTATTCGTTGCCGGCGATCTCCTGTGGTATCCTGTCGGAGGAAATAACCGCCTCTGCCAAGCGCCCGATGTCATGGTGGCATTTGGCCGGCCCAAAGGCCGGCGCGGCTCCTACCTGCAGTGGCTCGAAGGCAACATCCCCCCACAAGTGGTGTTTGAAATCCTCTCCCCCAGCAACACCCTCGCCGAAATGAGCAAAAAGCTGGAATTTTATGACCGCTATGGCGTCGAGGAATATTACCTCTACAATCCAGATCGAGCGGACTTGACCGGCTGGCTGCGTTCAGACGGGCGCTTAAGCGTGATTGAGCAGATTGCCGGCTGGGTCAGCCCCCGACTGGGTGTGCGCTTTGACCTCTCAGGCGCAGAACTCCAGATTTTCTCCCCTTCAGGCGACCGGTTTCTCACCTTTGTAGAACTTGGCCAGCAGCGCCAGCAAGCCGAAACCCAGCTAGAGCAAGAGCGCCAGCACCGGCAAGTCCTAGAAGCCAAGCTGCGAGAAATGGGCATTGACCCCAACCAGCTGTAGCGCCGGCGTTCTGCCGGTGCCCACCGCCGGTGGCTTAGATTAAGACGTAGGACAGGCGTCGCGCTTACGCGCCGCTGCGCGTTCCGCCTGTCCCAGAGACCTGGAGGCTAGGGCGAAGCCGTACCAACGCCTATACTTCGTATCCCAGTGTCCTAAACTGACTGTCTCAGGACTTACGCAGCGACCTTAATTGTGGGGTGGGTTACGCTAGCGCTAACTACTTGGTTAGCTTCCGTTTAAATCTTTAACAATATTATACCTCGTTAACAGGCAAGGTAGATAAACGAGGGGAATTTATACACTAACTCCACAGCCGGAGAACAGATGACCGAACTCAACCTAGAAGCCCAACACACCGGCGAGCGCCTCGACCGCTACCTCGCCGCCCAACTCAGCGACCTCTCCCGCTCGCGCATCCAAGACCTAATAGCACAAGGCAACGTAAAAGTCAATGGGGAGATTTGCGCATCCAAAAAAGCCACCGTGCAAACCGGCGACCGCATCCAGCTCACCATACCGCCGGCGGAACCCCTGGAACTCCAACCCGCCGACATCCCCCTGGACATCCTCTACGAAGACGAGCACCTGCTGATCCTCAACAAACCTGCCGGTTTAGTCGTCCACCCCGCACCGGGACACGAAAGCGACACGCTGGTCAACGCCCTGCTCGCCCACTGTCCCAACCTCGCCGGCATAGGCGGCGTGCAGCGTCCGGGAATAGTCCACCGGCTCGACAAAGACACCACCGGCGCACTCGCCATCGCCAAAACCGACTGCGCCCACCAGCACCTGCAAGCCCAACTCAAAGCCAAAACCGCCCGCCGGGAATACCTGGGCGTGGTTTACGGAGCGCCCAAAACGGAAACCGGCACCATTGACCAGCCGGTTGGACGCAATCCGATTGACCGCAAGAAAATGGCCATCGTGCCGGTGGAAAAAGGCGGACGCCCAGCCGTCACGCACTGGCGCGTCAAAGAGCGCCTCGGCAACTTCACCCTGATCCAGTTCCAGCTAGAAACCGGGCGCACCCATCAAATCCGCGCCCACAGCGCCCACATCGGACACCCGATCGTCGGCGATCCAGTGTACAGCAGCGGGCGTTTTGCCGGTGTCAACCTTCCGGGACAAGCCCTGCACGCATGGCGGCTGCAGCTGCAGCATCCCGTCACCGGCGAATCGATAGAAGCCGTCGCCCCCCTTCCCCAATCCCTGATCACCCTCTTAGACGTGCTGCGGCGCAGGGCCCAAAGTTCGTAGTTGGGCTTTAGCCCAAAGGTTACCTCGTTCCCAGGCGGAGCCTGGGAACGAGGTAAGTTCTTAAATAAACCAGTCTTGTGGCGGAACCGCAAAAACAAGGGGGGCTAGAAACTAGCGACTAAAGACTAGCAAATCAATCTAGCCTCTAGCATCTAGCTTCTAGCCCCCACTCAGAAAGAGCTATCGAAGCGCCAAGCGCTGATTACTTCCGGCTAGGAACCAAGCTGAGGTAATCCAGGCTCTGGGTGTTAATCTTGAGAACACTGGTCGGTACAGGGGCGAGCGACTGCGCCATATTCATGTACAGCGCTGGATCGCCAGCCTTAGGCTGCTTTTCTTGCGGGATGAAGCGGCGCACCTGGTTTTGCCAGATGATTTGCGGGAAGCCCAGCTGATTGCGGTGATATTCCTCATAGCGAGGAGTCTTCAGGTTGAAAGGCACTTCTCCTTTATTCCGCTGCGGCAAAATCCGCCGGCGCTGGTAGGGAACCGTGTTATCACCAAAGTTGCTGATGTACTCATCGCTGTCAAGCAAGGCGTTGATAAATCCTTGCAGACCTTTCGTCGCCAGCACAATTGACCAAGCGATCTTTTCGCGCTCGCTGTAAACGTCGCGCCCCAAGATCCGCTGCACGCAGATTTCCACAAACCGGTAGTTGCTGTTGGTTTCGTGGTTCAGCCGGCGGAACACATCCGAAGTCGCCAGACCGCGAATGAAATCCCGCACCGTGATCTGACCGTTTCTCAGCTGAGATTCCAAGAAAGTTTGGCGGGTGCTCTTGAGAATTTGGTGCTCGCTGAAAATTTGGCGGTACGCCGCCCAAATCACCTCGTCCATTTCTGCCGGTGAGGGCAGGTTTTCGGTTGTGTAAATCCGGGGCTGTTCGTCACCCGGCTTTTCATATCCAGCTACGCGCTGGTTTTGGCTCTTTGGAGCGTACTCTAGCAAAGGAATCGGCACGTGACAATCTCCGCAATTTCAAACTTTTGTTTGTGATTTGCCCTCAGTCAAAAGTCCGGGGTCATTTGCCTTTAAGCTGTTAGGCTTTTAATCTGCTTCTTGGAGAAAGGAGGCCGACACCCCACAGCCCTTTTCCCTGGCGAAACCTGGGAAGAGGAGAGCCTGGTGGGTAGCGCAAAGTTAATGCGAAACAGCTTAGCCGCTCAGTCCTCAGTCAAAAGTCCTGCAACCGGCAAATGGCCAATGACCCCAGGCCAGTGACTGACTGCCACTGGCTGATATTTCACCAGCCAACACTCAGATTAGGGGATTGCGGTCACGCAAATCTCATTTTTCTGAAGAAATGCAACAATCTGTAATATTTCTTGACACAGCGTCAAGCGCCCCCCTTCCAAAAGGCCAAGGGGTCAGGTGTGGGCCGGCAGTGGGGCCAATTGCGCAGCCAAGCTTCTCGCTGTGCTTCTTCCCACCCCTGATCCCACACCGGCAGATCCAGCCCCAGTCCCAGACAGAGGTGAGAAATCACGGCCAAAAAGCGCCGGTCGTGACCGGGTGCGCCCAAATGGGCGTGAGCGTATTCGTGGGCAACCACGCTCAGCCAGTCCTGCGGGTGGATGCGACCGGCATCAATCAGAATCGCCACCGGCTCAGCTTGGATATTGCACAGGGCGTCCACGCCAAACTCCCCAGCCAGAGGGGCAGCCAGAATGCGCATCACTCGCCGGTCTTGCGGATAGAAGCAGCTGTGACAGGCATCCAGACAGGCTGACAGCTCAGCATTCACCGCGTCGATGTTGTGGCCAATCCAATTGCAGATGCGGATGCGCTGATTGATGTCATCCGCCACACCGATGGCCTCTGGGTGCAAAGCCAGCCGGCGCAAGGCATTGAGGTATTCCGCCCCCCGCAGGAAAGGGTCACTGGGGATGGGGGATTTTGGATGCCCGGATTTTGGATTTTGGATGCCCGGATTTTGGATTGGAGATTGGGGATTGGGCATGGGGCGCTGGGCATTGGGTCGGGAGTGGGCATTGAGCATGGGGATAATACGATTTGTTACAGGTGTGACGTTACAGATTTCACAACACTGTACTGCGGACACCCCATTCCTGCCACCTGACACCCGACGGCGTGCCGGTGGGCCACTCCCGCTTACCAGCCCAACACAGAATAGAACTCTTTGGTGCCAGCGCCACTGTCAGCCGGCTGGGAGGCTGAATCGGCACTGTCGGAGACATCTTGTCCAGAATCAATCCGGCTTTCCGTGCAGAAAGACGCCGTGCTGAACCCGCCAAAGCGTTTCACCGTGCTAGTGCGCATGCGCAGGTTGGGGCTGGCAAACCAGAAGCGCTCAACCGAACTCATGGTTTCATATTCCGTGATCAGCACCAGCGCCCCCTGATCGTCCATCAGATAGCGACCGGCAACCGGCACAATTTCCGCGTAGCCCCTTTCGCGCAGCATCAAACCCTGCTGGGGATTCTCCCCATCGGGGACGATCGCAAACACCGTCGAGCCCTCGTGATTGTCATCCTCTTTGTCCCAAGCCATCGCCGCCTGCCACTTGACGAACGCCCCACCGGCAGCTTTGGCCGGATCTATCTCGTGCATTTGGCAGATTTCCGTCACTTTGGGATGATCCGCTGCCAAGGCTTCCACCGTAATCTCGGAGTCGCCCATCTCAGCGCGTCTGAAGGCCAGATGGTGAGTGGCACGCTGCGAGCGCCACACACCGGCACTGCGCTGAAAAAATTCCATTGCGTCCATTGGACAGATTCTCTCCCTGTAGTATCAGGCTTCGCGGTTTTTCCCTTTTAATCATAAGGCTTGCGGCGGATTGATGAATTTTTGTAGCACATATTTTTGGGCAAATGTGCATAGCGGACAGTTTGTCAATAGATGTTTACGATAATTTACATTTAGGAGGATACAAGCAGACCCACTCAACGTCCTCTATATCTGCCCACGCCATTCAATTAACGGAGCAATCTTATGGACATCCCCACCGGCCTAACTTTGGAGCAACAGTTCAAGCTGCAAATTCTGCGGGAACAGGTCAAGACCTTGAGCAGAGAGCAGGCACAGGAGTACCTGCTGGAGGTACTCAGACAAAACATGGTCAAAGACAACCTCTTCAAGCAGATGCTCAAAAAAGGCACATAAAGTGCGTGAAGACAACAAACCGGCGTGCCCGCCTCCCCCGAGAGCTGTTGCGTTTCCAGGGGTGGCCAACGCCGGCTGACCGTTTGTAGTTGGGCTTCAGCCCAAAAAGGTTCGTAGTTGGGCTTCAGCCCAAAAAGGTTCGTAGTTGGGCTTCAGCCCAAAAAGGTTCGTAGTTGGGCTTCAG
>JALOOK010000292.1 GCA_025454445.1 Oscillatoria sp. Prado101
CCGGCACTGCAGTGACGGTGACGCTGCCACTTAAATATTGTTTGGCTGATTCACTCTAATCAAGATTGAGGGGGTGAGGGGGAGCTGGGGTGGGGGGAGGGAACATTAAGAAACCGGGTTTCTTAAAGAAACCCGGTTTCTGGCCCCTAACCCCTAACCCCTAACCCTGCGCTGCCAGCGCCAACCGAATGGCTTCCCCCACCATTGATAAGCGAGCATATTCTGTGGCTGTTTTCTGCCAGCGCACCAGATTTTCTCCGAACGCCGGATCTTGCTTCGCTCTGTGCGCAATCACTTGAACAATCGCTTTTTTCTGCAATTCTTCGGTGGAAATACCCTGACTTTTCAGGTAATCCAGCAACCGCTGCACGCTGTCTACAAATTGAGCCGGGGCTTGGTTGACGAGGATATATTGAATCTGGCGCACCACCTCTTGATACACCTGCTGCCGCTTGCCCGATGTCGGTTGCTCTGGCGACGGCGGTAAGAGCGGTGGCTGAGGGGCAGGCGCTGATGAGGGCGGGGAATTGTTCAATTGCCCTGTTATATTGAGCAGGCGAAAGATTTCTGGCCAGCGGGCGTTTAAGCGCCGCAGCATCTCCGGGTAAAGCTGCAAAATCCGCCCAGCCACAAGTTTGGCGCTGACAAAATGGTTGGCTTTTAACTTCAGCAAATAGCCATCCTGCCCCGATTCAAACGACTGCACCGTCAGCGTGAGTTCGTGGCTTTCTAGCTCCACTTGAGCCAGCGCAAACACTAAAGCCTGCCAGTTGGGAGCTTCTGGGAAAGACACTTCCACCACTGACTCCTTGACTTGCCGGTGCCGGCCCAACTCTCCAGGCTCAAAATCCCGACCGACTGGGTAGCGCTCCTTGGGGCTTTTGGTGGCGTAGTTGAAGTCAGTAAAGACATACCGGCAGTCCACCTTTGAGAAATCAACCTCCTCCAAGTGCCAGTTGTGCGTGCAGCAGCCGGTCAACATCGCACCATCGACATTGGTGCGGATCAGCCGGCTCTCCAGTAAATAGGCGTCTCTCAAATCCGCTTCGCTCAAGGTGGCATCTCTCAGATAAGCCCCACTCAAGTCCGCCCGCCGCAAATCGGCTCCCCGCAAAGACGCCTCACTTAAGTCCGAGCGCAACAGGTAGGCATCTTGCAGGTTGGCTCGCAGTAAGTGGGAGTTTTTCAAGCTGGTTTTCAGCAGGTAGGCTCCCGTGAGGTTGGCTCGACTCAAGTCAGCGCTGTCGAGGGTGGCTTCGCTCAAGTCCGCGCCGGTGAGAACCACCCGGTGCAAATCCGCCTGACTGAGATTTGCCTCCCGCAGATTGACACCGCTAAGGTTGGCTTCAATCAGGTTGGCTTCAACCAAGATCGCTTCTCGCATGGAAGCTTCTTCGATATGGCTCTCCCGCAGATTGGCACCCGTCAAGTTGGCACCGATCAGGCTGGCTCGCCGCAAATTGGCTTCCATCAATTCCGCCCGCAACAGCTTGGCACCATTGAGTTTTGCCCTTTCCAGATTGATTTGGTCGAGCTTGCAGTCGGTGAGATCGCAGCCGGTGAGGTCGGCTTCTTGCAGGACAGCCCAGTTGAGGTCGGCTTCCTCCAGGGAAGCCATCCGCAGATCCACTTTGCTGAGATTTGCGCCACTCAATATGGCTTGGTTGAGATTGGTGCCGGTGAGGGCGGCGCAGCGGAGATCGGCGCGGCGGAGGATTGCGCCGGTGAACTGGCTGTGGGTAATCGACGCCCAGCTGAGGTTGGCACCGCACAGATCCGAGCCAGTCAGGTCGATATTGCGCAGAGAAACCCCGCTCAGGCTGGCACCGGCGAGATCAATGTGCGAAAAATTCCGCTCTCCCTGTTGATAGAGATCTAGAAACTCCTTGACTTGCATTTTGGCCCTTAGGGCAGGTTAGCGATAGCGGATAGTTCTGACACAACCCTGGCAAAATTCAGCGCCGGCAGCTTGCGGTGAGGTGCGCTGACAGGGCACCCTGCTTTATGAATTGGGCGCACGATATGAAAGCAGTGCCAGTGGCGGTAGCGGTAGAACACCTGATAGAAAAAATCAGTAAAAGGTTGCCGGAGGTCATTCCCAGTCTATCTGGATTGGCTGTAATTGCCGGTGGAGTGTCTCACCCGTAGCTCACCGGCAGCTTTTGGGGCGCTCGAAACCCCCGCCCCCACTGCGGGGGAGGCCAATTAATCCAGTTTAGAACCTTACGGCCACCGAGAGCCCGGATTGGAACGGAAACGAGAGTAGATCGCCAAAGTTGACCCACTGTTACAATTGCGGTGGCACTGATTCTATAGATATAGTCCTATGAAGCGCACTCTCAAATGGCTCTCTATTATTACTGCCGCTGTTAGCATTGGCGTTCAAGTGCCCGTTTGGGCTGAGGGCAATGACGCCCCAGCGCAGGCTTTGCCAGAACCGGCAACTTGCGACAAACCGGCATCAGCTCAGACTACCCCAGAAACGCCGCCCAAACCCGAAACTGCAACTTCCGACAAACCGACACCGGCTCAGACTACCCCAGAAACGCCGCCCAAACCCTCTGCGGCAACTCCCGACAAACCGGCACCCCCTGAAAATCCCCCAGAAACGCCCAAAAAGCCCTCTCCGGCAACTCCCGACAAACCAACACCGCCTGAAAATCCCCCAGAAACGCCCAAAAAACCCTCTCCGACAACTCCCGACAAACCGGCAACTTCAGAATCTGGGGATTTGCTGCAGCTGCTGAACCGAGGGCGGTATCTGGCGAATAGGAAACAGTACGAACAAGCGCTGGCGATTTACGAGCAAGCGCTCAGCCTCAAGCCGGATTCAGCGGTGGCGCTGTCGGGCAAAGGGGCGATGCTGCGAGAATTGAGCCGGTATGACGCCGCAATTGCCGCTTTGCAGAAAGCTACGGATATCAAGGGCGATTACTCTCTAGCTTGGTTCGAGCTCGGCGTAGTGCGCAAGGCAATGAACCGCAACGAAGAAGCGGTGCAGGCGTTTGACAAGGCAATTCAAATGAATAAGGAGTGGGGTGCGGAAACGCTGGAAGCCGCTTGGAGTCAAAAAGGTTCCGTGCTCTGGAAGTTGGGGCGCAAAGAAGAAGCGCTGGCAGCTTTTGACAAAGCAACTGGCATCAATCCCCAATTTGCCCTAGCCTGGTACAATCGCGCTACAGCTTTATTGCAATTACAACAGTACGAAAATGCCGTAGAAGCTTATGACAAAGCCTTGCAAAGCAGGGGGGAGTGGGGAATGGACACCAGCCCTTCTAATGCCTGGTACAATCGCGGTGTGGCGCTAGAGCAACTGAAGCGCTATGAAGACGCGATCAATTCTTATGACCGAGCGCTGAGAATTACTCCCAATCACCTGAAGGCGAGACAGCGACTCGCTGCTTTGCGCCAGCAATTGGGAAGATAAGTTTTTGTGCGTTTTAAATGTATTATTTACCTGGCTTTTAGGCTTTTAATCTTCCTATCCGCTTTAAGGAGGCAGAGCCTCCTGGAGGGCGTTCCCAGGCTCCGCCTGGGAACGAGGGATAAAATCCACGCATAGCCACTGTAACATTGACAAAACGCACAATATGTGTTACAATCACTTGGCTGGATTGAGAGGAATTATAGATAGTATTTAAACAACCAAGTGAGTGGGGTGAGAAACCGGGAAACAGAAAGAAACCCGGTTTCTAAGAATCTGACAACTCAGGCGGAAACATTAAGGTAGCCAGCGAGGGCGGACACCGATAAAGGGCAGCTGTTGCGGCTGCATGGAGGTGCCGGCAGTTGCCCCGGGCGGTATGACCGGCATCAGCCACATGCGACTGGTTTTCACCGTTTCCCCCGCAGAAGTGCGCGGACCGATGGTTTGCGACTTGTTTTGCCGGTCAATTACCAGCTGGTCGAACAAAATCGCCAAACCGTCCGGTGCCAGACTCATTTGTATGTCCCGCTGCTGCGGGAGAACAACCAGCGGCGTCACTTTGGCAGTCTTGAGGTCAATCGCCGCAATTAATGGTTCTTCCTGGTATTGCTCACCTTTGAGCAACTGCGTCACCAAGCAATAGACAGTTGCACCTAAGAAGTCAAACTGAGCGCTAATAATCGAGCCGGTGGTGCGCAGGAGTTCTTTCTGCACCCCCCGGTTAGTCACCAAAAACAGCGAGCGGGTGTAATCGGAGTTAAATTGCACCATTGCCGCCGCAGAATTATCCTTGGCAAAGCTGAGCAACCGACCAAACTTCGGCAAAAAATCAATCGGTTTAGCCTGGGATTCCTGCTGCGGTTGCAGCGGCACAATCGCCACCCCTTGTCCTTGGGCAATCGCCATAGAATTATTATCTGGCGCAATCATAAACTCGCCACCCGGTTGCGTTTCCAAACGCCTCGGCGCGGCGGGCGGCTGAATTATCCAGATACCAAAATCTTTGCCCGGATTTTTCCGGCTCACCCGCTGCACGGCGATAGTTTTGCCATCCGGAGACAGGTCAAATCTCAGGTTCTGGTAGTCGGCGCTGTCTAAAATCCGCTCAATTTTGCCCGCCTGTTCGAGGCGCGAGTCCGATTTTTCCGGGGAGTTCGGGTGAATGCCGGTCGTCACCGTGTACAGCTGCCCGTCAAAGGAGCCTTTACCGTAATCCGAGCGGTTTTCAGCAGAAAATAGAATCCGGTCTCCATCAGGATACGGCTCAAAGTCCATTACCACCAGCTCTGGCGGCGTCAGGGGGAGCGGTTTCTGGCCTTGTGTGAGATTCACCAGCATTAACCTTCCCGCTTCTTTCTCCTCAACGCCGAGATAGACAAAGGCGCGGTCGCGACTGCGAAACTGGCCGGTGAAAGGCTCAATTTGCACTTTATTGCCAGTGTCTTTGCTGTAAATATCTAGCGCCTTTTGCAACTCTAGCTTATAGGCGGTGCCATAGGCCGGCGGCGCAGTCAGGGTATAGGCCATCCGACGCCCAGCCCAGCTGATCTTACCAGGCAGGGGCGGCTGTATGCGCAAGTTCTCTTCCACACTGGTGCGATCCATCGGGCGGCTAAAGGTGAGGAGGAAGCGCGTATCCGAGGCTCCCACTTGTTTATTTGCCCAGCTGAAGTCCCGGACGCGGGGGACAGTCTGGTCGCCTTGCCACAAAAGCAGCCCAATCAGCACGCTCAGCACCAGCATCAGCAAAATGGCCGCGCGGTCGAGCGGTTGGAAAAACTGCTTGGAAGTTACATCTGAGCTTGACATCGGCTTGAAAGCTTAGAATTTGGTTACTATTTAATTAGCCTAGCGGACAGCGCTAACATTTGACCAGGCGATCCCCTCCCGCCCGTGAACTGTCATGTGTTTAGCTGGTTCTCAATTTGACTTGCCGGTCAATTCAAGGGCTAGCTCACCAAGGGTTGCCCGCTGATTCATTCTGAGCGTGATTTGCCAAGAACGGGAGTTTCTAATTTATTATACATTCGCACACACCCTCTAAAATCTAAAAGTTCACTTCGGAAATCGCTCTCACTCATGGTAGAACACTCTCTGACAGATTTAGGTAATGAAATTTTTGTGGTCGAGCGACTGCTCAATCCCTCCCTGTGTGACCATATAATCCAGATTGCCGAGTGCGCCCAGTTTGCTCAAGCCGGAATGGCCCTGGAAATCTCAGACCCAAAGCTTCGCAATAATGATCAGCTGCGTCTAGAGGGGAGTTCCCTTCTCGACTCCACCAATGAGCTATTGCTTGGCACGGTTGCCATCATTCAAAACCTGCTTTACCAGCACTACGGCATCCTATTTCCCCACGTTGAAACTTGCTCCATCCTCCGCTATCAAAAAGGACAGTTCTACAAGCGCCATATTGATAACTTACTGCTTTCCAGCCGGCTGGAAGAAGCCGCCAAGGGTATCCCAATCAGGGATATCAGTGTTGTTGGCTACCTGACCGATAATTTTGAAGGGGGAGAGACTTTCTTTGACCGGCAAAATTTGAAAGTAAAGCCCCAAAGGGGAAGTGTCTTGGTATTTCCGTCTTACTACACACACCCTCATCAATCCCTGCCGGTAAGCGAAGGAAAAAAATATTGCTTTACCACCTGGCTATTTCATTAGCGAAACCCACCAGCCTTTCGTTCGTAGTTGGGCTTCAGCCCAAAAAGTTCGTAGTTGGGCATTAGCCCAAAAGTTCGTAGTTGGGCATTAGCCCAAAAGTTCGTAGTTGGGCATTAGCCCAAAAGTTCGTAGTTGGGCATT
>JALOOK010000293.1 GCA_025454445.1 Oscillatoria sp. Prado101
CCTGCGGGCATTGGTTGATACGCCTTGGCCAAAAGAAACTCTTTTGGCTTATATATTTGTTGACAACTGTTAAAGGTTGGCACGCAAAAATGTATCGGATAGCAAAACGAAACAACCTAGCTTGAGAAACCCGGTAACTCCTACGCTCACCGGGTTTCTGGCAGTTTCTAGCAGTTTCTGGCAAAAGCTAAATCTGGTACGCCCTGACTCCCCACTCCCCAGGCAAGCACTTGTCGCCGGTTCCCGAACCGGCAGCCCGCGTGCCTGCCTGATATTTGACTAAAGTAGAGTAAAGACCTGTATCGCTGTCAAATAGGTAAAAAAAATATGAGCTCATTCTTCAAGCAGTTTGCCCTTTATCTGAGTTTGCTTGCCATTGGCGGCGGTGCGGGGTTTTTGGGCAATCGCTATCTGGACGGGGAGAATTTCGCCCTCCGCCCGCCAGCGGTGCCGGTGGCGATGCGCTCTCCCGCCAGAGCGCAGTCGCCGGCACCCCAGATGGGACTTTCTGCCGGCAGCAACCCGAATTTCATTGCCGAGGCGGCAGAAAAAGTTGGCCCCTCGGTGGTGCGGATTGACTCGGCTCGCACAGTGCCCTCGAAAATTCCCCAAGCGTTTGACAATCCGCTGTTCCGGCAGTTCTTTGGCGAAGATCAGCCCCAGCAAGAAGAGCAGGTCGAACGCGGCACCGGCTCGGGGTTCATTCTCAGCTCAGACGGGCAGCTGCTGACAAACGCCCACGTCGTCGATGGCGCGGATGTGGTGCAGGTGACGCTCAAGGATGGCAGAAAATTTGACGGCAAGGTTGTGGGCGCAGATCCGCTCACCGATGTGGCTGTGGTGAAAATCGACGCTCAGGATTTGCCTGCGGTACAGTTGGGCAACTCTGAAAATCTGGTGCCGGGGCAGTGGGCGATTGCCATTGGCAATCCTTTGGGTCTGGACAACACGGTTACGGTTGGTATTATCAGCGCTACCGGGCGCTCCAGTTCTGAGGTGGGCATCCCCGACAAACGGGTTCGCTTCGTTCAAACCGATGCCGCCATCAATCCGGGCAATTCCGGTGGCCCGCTGTTAAATGACCGGGGAGAAGTGATTGGCGTCAATACCGCCATTCGAGCCAACGCTCAGGGTTTGGGTTTCGCCATTCCGATTGAAACCGCTAAGCGGATCGCTGACCAGCTGTTCGCATCAGGCCGCGCCGAACACCCCTATTTGGGAATTAAAATGGTAGAGCTAAGCCCGGACTTGCGAGAAGAAATTAATCAGCAGGCAAAAGGCAACTTTAAAATTACAAAGGACAGAGGAGTGCTGATTGTGGGAGTCCAGGAGAGCTCGCCGGCACAGAAGGCCGGCGTGCGTGCGGGGGACATCATCCAAAGTATTGACAGCATAGAGATTAAAACCACCGACGAAGTGCAGGAGCGCGTGGAAGCGAGCGCTGTGGGTGCCGTGCTGGAATTGGAAGTGAACCGCAACGGTGTGGCTCGCCGGCTGGAAGTCCGGCTGGGCGCTTTTCCCGTCGAGGGAGAAAAGTAGGCTCCCTTCGCTCCGGTGCGAATTGCTAATCGCTTTCAGTTTGCCCGCCGGTGGCTGAATCGCTCCACAGGGAGGCGCAAGCGCCCAGATTTTCATCCAGGTGCATGCGCTGTTCCATCTGGCGGAGAAAGTAGCCGGTCATCATCGCTGAAGCCAGCAACCCCGCTAGGTTTTCCCGGTTGGTGGTAATCTGAATGTCAAAGTTGTCCGAGGGCAGCATGCCTACCAGTCCCTGAACGTTATGAGTGATGATTTGCTTGATGTCAGGACTGACGGACTGGGCGACGCGGGCCAAAACCTCAGGGGGTTGGTGCTGCAGATAGTTCAGCAGCGGATTGGCTTGGGTGTCTTCAGCGTCGGTTGTGCGAAAGTTAGGGTTAAAAACCATGTAGCCTCTGATTATCTGGCTTGCTTACTTCGTATTCTAAACTACGCTGCCCGTCAATAAGTTGCGAAAGCTACCGTCACTCCCCCCTGTTTGCGGGTGAAAAATCCGAACACCAGGAAACTGGGCATTTCTCCTTTTTGTTGGTATCCAGTCAACCCCACCCCCCTACCCCCTCCCCGCCGGCGGGGAGGGGGAGACAACAGAGGTTTGTAGTTGGGCTGCACGCCCTACCGGCTCGTCCGCAGTGGAGCAAGTTTTCTTTCCCCTCGTTCCCAGCCTCAGGCTGGGAATGCCTGTTTGGAGGCAGAGCCTCCTTGGCGGGGGGTTATACCCCTCATTAATTCGCCGCCAGTATGCGGTACGGGGGAGGGGGAGAAAACAGAAAGGCGTCGCACAGTGGAAGGATGATTGAAACTTTTTCCACTCGCAGGAAAACCCCCTCTTGCCTCCCCCTCCCCGTACACGGGGAAGGGGGTTGGGGGGTGGGGTTGCACCGAGGATCTCACAGAACACGGGCAGTGCCGGTCAACTTTTATCTTTCTCACTTGCGGCTTCCTCTTTCTCCTCACTCTTCAATGGCAGTTGCAGTTCCAGCTGTTTGGGAAGCTGGTCGATCTGGAAATATTGATGAAACTTGTCAGTCACTTGCAGCCAGTACGACCGGCCATCAGTTTGCCGGCGTCTGCGCACAAAACCCTGTTCCAGCAGTTCCTGTACATGCTGGTAAGCGCCGGAACCCCGCAAGTCCACTAAGTCGGCTTGCGCCAGCGGGCCTTTCAGGGCGATCGCAGCCAGGGTGCGCAGGGCACCCAGCCCCAAGTCCACTGGAATCAAGGTCTGCACCAAGTCCTGAAAAGTGTCGCGCAGTTGCAAACAGTAGCCGGCGGGCGTCTCGACGACTTCTAAGGCGCTGTCGCGATGGGCGTAGTCGCTGATCAGTTCGATCAGGGCAACTCTAGCGGCTTTTTTGTCGCAACCGGCATATTCGGCAATGTCCGACATGGACAGCGGCTTGCCTTTCAGGTAGAGAATGGCTTCAATTTTGCTGGCTAGACTTGGCATTTTAAATTTTAGATTTTAGATTTTAGATTTTAGAAAAGCGGAGGCGCTGTCAGTAGCTAGATTGGACGTTTTGCAGGGGAACGGCAGCTTTCATGGGCGGTTGGTGAGTGGGGGCTCAGTTATTATGGTAGCATGGGGGGAGCGTTTGAACCGCCATAGACGTGGCAATAACTGCGGTAGTTGGGGAGAAGGATCTGCCCTTCTCCCCTCTATGCTAGCATAAGAGGGAGGGTTTGAACCGCCCCCGTTCCGGTTGCGCCAAGGAAGAGGGAAAAACCGATGGGGTTTCTGTGTTATACTAATGTTTGTTAAAATAAGTCAGCGGAAGAGAATTGGTCATGCCATTTCAAGAGTATCTGAAGGCCATAGAAGCAAACCTGCAGTCCGGTCAAGCTACTGAACACACTCACCGGTCCGCACTTCAGGCGTTAATTGAGTCTCTATTTCCCGGAATCCGCGCCACCAATGAACCCAAGCGGAGTCAGTGCGGTGCGCCAGATTACATGATTGCGCGGGGTCAAGCGGTTCTGGGTTATGTGGAAGCAAAAGATGTGGGCAAGTCGCTGGAGAAGGAAGAGCGCAGCGCTCAGATGGAACGCTATCTGAAAGGGTTTGCCAATCTGATTTTGACGGATTATCTTGAGTTTCGCTGGTACGCTGGTGGTGAGCGCCGCCTTACAGCAAGGCTGGCTAAATTTGGCAGCAATAAAAAGCTCAAGCTAGAAGCAACCGGGGTAGAGGGAGTGACTCAGTTACTCACTCAGTTTCTCAGCATGGAAGCTCCTGCAATTAGCAGTACGAGGGAATTGGCAAAATGGATGGCGGCGCTGGCTCAGATAATTCGAGAGGCGATTGGACAAGCGTTTGCAGATGACGATCAAGGGGGGTCACTTCGGGGGCAATTGGAGTCTTTTCGCAAGGTGCTGTTGCGGGATTTGACTCAGGAACAGTTTGCGGACATGTACGCCCAGACGATATGTTATGGTATGTTTGCGGCTTGTTGTAATACTAAAGACCGTTCGCGATTTTCCCGCCGGGATGCGCCCTACGAATTGCCGAAGACTAACCCGTTCCTGCGGGATATGTTCGGTCACATTGCAGGGCCTAATTTAGATGAGCGAGTGGCTTGGGCGGTGGATGATTTGGCAGAATTGCTCAAGCGTACTGACATGGATGAGATTCTCCAAGATTTCGGCAAGCGCACCCGACAGGAAGACCCTGTTGTTCACTTTTACGAGACATTTTTGGCTGAGTATGACCCCAAAATGCGGGAAGCGCGGGGGGTTTATTATACGCCGGAGCCGGTGGTTTCTTATATTGTCCGCAGTGTTGACTGTCTTCTCAAAACGGATTTTGGGATTCCTAAGGGTTTGGCGGATGACAGCAAGATTTCTCTCCCCTCACCTCCGCCGGCTCTCTCCGGTAAAAAGGGGGGTTTGGGGAAAGCTGATATGGAGACTCACAGGGTATTAATCCTTGACCCCGCTACGGGTACAGGTACGTTTTTATATGGGGTGATTGACCGCATTTATGAATCTTTCAAGTCTAAGAAGGGAATGTGGTCAGGGTATGTGAGTCAGCACTTGTTACCCCGGCTGTTTGGCTTTGAGCTGCTGATGGCTCCCTATACGGTGGCTCACATGAAGTTGGGGCTGCAATTGAAAGAACTCGGATGTGAGTTTGAACAAGAGCAGCGATTGCAGATTTATCTGACGAATACGCTGCAAGAGGCGTTTCAGATTCCACCGGCTGATGGGTTTACGAATTGGATTCGCGATGAGGCGGATAGAGCAAAAGATGTCAAGCAAAACGCTCCTGTAATGGTGGTGCTGGGCAATCCGCCGTATTCGGGACATTCTGCAAATAGCGGGCTGACATGGATTGCGGATTTGCTGAGAGGAAAAGACCCTCTAACGGACTGTCCAACGGGAAACTACTTTGAAGTAGATGGGAAGCCGCTTGGCGAAAAAAATCCCAAATGGCTGAATGATGATTATGTTAAATTTATCCGGTTCGCGCAGTGGAAGATTGAACAAACCGGCTACGGAATCCTTGCCTTTGTTACCAATCACGGCTACCTCGACAATCCCACTTTTCGCGGAATGCGCCAAAGCTTGCTCGCGACTTTTGACGATATCTATATCCTGGACTTGCACGGCAACAGCAAGAAAAAAGAGCGCTGTCCTGACGGTTCAAAGGATGAGAATGTTTTTGACATCCAGCAGGGGGTTGCTATCGGGATTTTTGTCAAGAAACCCCACTCCCAGGGGTTGAAGGGGGTTGCAACTGTCCGCCATGCGGATTTGTGGGGTGTGCGGGAGATATATGGAGAGTCAATTGCCGGTGGCAATCTCGTGGGGGGGAAATATCACTGGCTGTGGGAGAATGATATTTCTACAACACAGTGGAAAACTCTGGCACCCCAGTCACCCTTTTACCTTTTTGTCCCGCTAGAGACTGACTTATTGGCAGAATATGAGGCGGGATGGAAAGTAACGGATATTTTCCCCGCCAACAGTGTGGGAATAGTCACCGCTAGGGATGCGCTGACTGTTCACTTTACTGAAGATGACCTCTGGAAAACTGTATCTGATTTCGCCAAGCTTCCCCCAGAAGAGGCGCGGTTGAAATACAATTTGGGCAAAGATGCGCGAGACTGGAAGGTTGATTTTGCTCAGAAGGATCTGAGGAATCACCCTTTTTTAGGAACAAAAGAATCGGGGCCTTTTCCAGAGTTGGTCGCCCCTGTACTGTACCGTCCGTTCGATGTTCGCTACACTTATTATACGGGAAAGTCTAGGGGGTTCCATTGCATGCCTCGCGCTGAGGTGATGCGCCACCTGCTGGCGGGGGAAAATTTAGCTCTTATTACTTCCCGACTGACTAAGGGCGAGACATTCCAGCACGCACAAGTGAGTCGCAAGATTGTGGAAGTCATTTGCATGTCGCCCAAAACCTCGAACAATGGTTTTGTATTCCCTCTCTACCTCTACCCGGAAACCCAAGCTGAGAGAAATATGGGAATGGTGCGCCGGTGCAACCTCTCCGCAAAATTCATCGAGGAGTTCTCAGCGCGGTTAGGGATGGAATTTCTTGCGGATTGCAAGGGCGACTGCGAACAGACATTTGGGCCCGAGGATGTGTTTGAGTATCTGTATGCGGTGTTTCATTCGCCCCCCTACCGCAGTCGCTCTGCGGACTTTCTCAAAATTTACTTTCCCCGCTTACCTGTGACTT
>JALOOK010000294.1 GCA_025454445.1 Oscillatoria sp. Prado101
ACTTTGGGCTGAAGCCCAACTACAAACTTTGGGCTGAAGCCCAACTACAAACTTTGGGCTGAAGCCCAACTACAAACATTTTCAAGTCAGAGCCTCTTAATTCTCGTTCCCAGGCACCCGGACGCCTTCTGCTCCCGTCTGGGAACGAGAATTTAATTACTGTCTCGCCTCGCGCTGTAGCAGTTCTTGAATCTCTAGCCCTATGGCTTCTTTACCGCCAAAGACAGTACCGAGCTTGCCATTCTTGAAATGCCCACTGGCAATTGTGTAAGCTTGACCCGGCAGGGGGACGTACTTCACTTCGCTAGCCAATTTACCCGCATTGCTCAGGTAATAATTCACAAACTCCTTCACCTCAGGCCGGCTGGCCGACTTGCTGCTGACATAGATAAACAGAGGGCGGGACAGGGGTTGGTAAGTCCCGTTTTCAACTGTCTGTTTTGACGGTAGCACCCCATTAATCGCCACTGCTTTCAGTTTGTCCTTGTTGGCTTCGTAATAGGCATAGCCAAAATACCCCAGAGCGTTTTTATCCCGGCTCACACCCTGTACCAGTACGTTGTCATCCTCACTAGCGGTGAAATCACCCCGGCTGGCTTTTGATTTGCCGGTAACTGCTTCGGTAAAGTAGTCAAACGTCCCCGAATCCGCACCCGGGCCAAACAGTTTTAGAGCCGCATTTGGCCACCCCTGGCGCACTTGATTCCACTTGGTAACTTTGCCCTGCGCCGCCGGCTCCCACATTTTCTTGAGTTCGGCAACCGTCATGCTGCTCGCCCAGTTATTTTGCGGGTTGACCACGACTGTTAAGGCGTCATAAGCCACTGGCAGTTCATAATACTGAATCCCCGCCGCTTTGCACGCTGCCATCTCTTCAGCTTTGATCGGTCGGGAGGCGTTAGAAATGTCTGTCTCGCCACGGCAGAACTTTTTGAAGCCGCCCCCAGTCCCGGAAATGCCCACCGTAACCCTCACCGCTCCGCCCTTCGCTCTCTGGAACTCTTCCGCTACCGCCTCAGTAACAGGAAAAACGGTGCTGGAACCGTCAATCTTAACTGTGCTCGCACCTTGAGACTTCACCGCCGGCACTGACAGCCCAACTGTCGCCGCTACCACTGCCAGCGCACTGATTAATGTCAAGCGCTTTTTCTTGAATTTCATCCTGTTTCCCACCATAGTATTGGCTCCCTGACGCTAGTTATCGCCTGAACCTGACTGATTACACAATACCTGTTACCGGCTCAATTACATCTAAAAGAAACCTTAATTTATTGGCGCTATTTATTAGGAATGTGTTATACTTTGTTTAAGTCTAGGTTAAAGCAACGGAGCTACCCACTTCGTGCGTCGCGGCAGAATTAAGCCTGTAACTTACGCAGAAACCGGGTTTCCTACCCTGCCCCTTGACTTTTAGCGCTCTGTCTGACACCAGAAACCCGGTTTCTTTCATGGTTGTGCGTAAGTCCTCTAGCCATTAGTTCCCTCTCCCCCTGCCCTCTCCAATAGGTGAAATATTTCCGCACCCAACTTGTCGGTCAGTCCTCAGAACCGCTGAAATCTAGCCAGGATATTGTATCGGGGTTCCCATCCCTACTATAATAGACAAAGATGTAAAGAAATGTAAAGAGGCATGCAGGACAAAGTTGTGGTGGTGGTTGGTGCCACCGGCGGCATTGGCCAAGCGGTGACGCGCAAGCTCGCCGCTGCGGGGGCGAATCTGGTACTCGCCGCCAGAGATAGCAAGCGCCTGGACGCCCTAGCCGCTGAATTTCTCACACCGGCGCAAGTCTTGCCGGTGCCTTGCGAGATCACCGACCCCCAGCAGGTCGATATACTGATCAAAAAAGCCACCGGCCAATTTGGCCAGATTGACGCCTTGGTCAACGCTGCCGGTGCCGGCATCCTCAAGCAGTACAGCAAACTCACGCCAGCTGACTTGGACGCCATGCTGGATGTCAACCTCAAAGGCAGCTTCTACACCACTCAAGCTGCAGCTGAGGTGATGAAAGAGCGCAAAACCGGCCATATCTGCAATGTAGTCGGGATTCTCGGCAAGCACTCAATGGCAATGGCGGCGGCGTACTGCGCCTCCAAGTTTGGCGTAGTCGGTTTCAGCAAGTGCGTGGCGGACGAGGTGCGCCGGTACGGCATCAAAGTCACCCTGTTCTATTTTGGCGGCGTCGATTCCCCCTTCTGGGATACCGTCAGCTTAAAGGTAGACCGCTCCAAAATGCTCAGCTGCGAAACAGCTGCCGGTGCCATTATGTACGCCCTCTCAGCTGAACCGCAAGCCGTGCCAATGGAAATCAACATTCAGCCCGAAAGTCACCTATTTTTCTAAAAACAAGAAACCCGGTTTTTCCAAAAAACCGGGTTTCTCCCCTGACTAAGACCTGCGGCTCGCACTCACGGCACTCACAACCAGAAAAGCCACACCCAGACCAATGGCAAGTTCCTCACTCCAAGGCAAAAAAGACCACTTCACCCAAGAAGAAAAACTTTCGGCAATCCGGGCAAATGCGTATAAAGCTTGAGCTAGTAGCTGAAACAGAACATAGGCAATCGCGGCGACGCCAACTGCTCTCACAAAGGCATTGTTAAACAAGTTCCCCATGAAATTACTCCCAAAAACTTTCGTGAGAAACCGGGTTTCTTTAAGAAACCCGGTTTCTGGCCTTCCCGAAACCGGGTTTCTGGCAGTCGCTCACGCTATTTATGCCAAAAACTTGCTAAAATTATCTCTCAAGTTTGTCTGACAGTCAAGCAAATTTAACATATCTTCATGGAGATTGACCTGGTTCACTTCTGCGTTGAAGACGCAACAGCTTGCCGCGACTGGTTTGTTAGCCAGATGGGCTTTCAAGCAATTGCCGGTGCAGCCAGCAATCACACCCGCACGGAAATCGTCAAAAGTGGGCCGGTTTGCTTTGTCCTGTCTGAGCCCCTGACACCGGCTAGCCCCGCTTACCGCTTTCTGACTCTGCACCCTGCCGGTGTGGCAGACGTGGCTTTTCGCGTCGGAGATATTGAATCCGCGATCGCAAAAGCTGCAGGTGCCGGTGCCAAAATATTGCAGCCGGTGCAGCAGCAGAAAACTCCTAGCGGACGCCTGAAGTGGGCAAAAATTGCCGGCTGGGGAGACTTGAGCCACACCATAATCGAGCGCACCGGCATCACCCCCCTACTGCCACCGGCTACCGATTTTACCTTTCCCAACCCCCTCTGTTTAACAGAGGGCGCAGGTGGATCTCTTCAAGGAGTTCTGGTGACAGATGACTCCTCCTTCACCGGCATCGATCATGCAGTCCTCAATGTGGCAGCCGGTGACTTAGAGCCGGCGGTAACATGGTATGAAAACACCTTGGGGTTCCAGCGCCAGCAGAAGTTTAACATTCAAACTGGGCGTTCTGGATTGCGATCGCAGGTAATGCTTCACCCTGACGGGGGGGCGCAGATGCCGGTGAATGAACCGACATCGGCGAATTCTCAAATTCAGGAATTTCTCGATGTGAATCGCGGTGCAGGAGTGCAGCACATTGCCTTGCGCACCGGCAACATTGTGCGGCTGCTCGATCGCCTGCGCCGGTGGGGTGTTACTTTTATCGAAGTTCCTCCCACCTACTACACCCAGCTGCAGCACCGGCACCGAGGTTTGCTCTCGGCATCCCTGTGCCGGGAAATAGAGCGAGCGCAAATTTTAGTAGACTGGCAACAGGAGGCTCCAGAAGCCTTGCTGCTCCAGACTTTCACGCAGCCAATTTTTGGCCAGCCGACTTTCTTTTTTGAGCTAATTGAGCGCCGGTTAGCTGCCCGAGGTTTTGGGGAGGGCAATTTTCAAGCTTTGTTTGAAGCGATAGAAAGCGAACAGCTTAAACGAGGAAGATAAGAAAGAATTAACCGCTCCTGAGCCAAAGACGCCAAGAATAGATGTAGTCGGCTCCCTAGGGGCACCCGCTAGTAACAGCCGCCCCTACAGCCGGTTAAGGATTAATATTTTATCGCTAAAAACCGAGAATAGGGGAATTTGTAATTAAAATTTACATTTTCCCCCTGATTCTGCCAGATGCTAGGAGCTTATAGCTAGCGCAAGAAACTGCTAACCAGCCAGAGGACGAGAAATGTCACCAAGGTGATGAATTTCTCCTCCGACAAACCGCTATCACTAATGTTGGAAAGCATAGCCCCCAGAATCAATCCTGCAATTAAACCGATTAGGCTCAGCACCACAGCGCGACCGAAACGGTTTTCCTTGCGATTGAGGAAATAGAGGGTTGCTCCCACGCCGATGGCCAGAGCCAGCTGCAGCAGGTACTCACCGGCAGGGTCGGCAGCGGTGGTGGCGCTGAGGACGCTTAACCCGGCAAACACGCCAGCAGGCCACAAAATGTCTGGCGGACTGGGGGTGTCGATCAGCTTTTGCAGCCAAGGCGGAGCCTGCTTAGCCGGTGCGGGAGCCACCGTTGGCGGCGCAGCGACTATCTTTTCCGGGAACCTAATCCGTTCCGGCACCTTAATTTTGCCCTCTTGGCGCTGCCGCAAGCGATCCATCAGGATGGCGTCGTAAGCGGCTTCAACTGCTTCCAAACGCCTGCGCTCGCCACTGTACTGTTGCGCCAAGCGATTCCGCGCATCCTGGATTTCCTCAAACGAAGCGCTTTCCGTTACTCCCAGCTGTTCGTAGGGACTTTGCTCACTCATAGTCCGATGTTAAACCTCCCTTTCAAGTTAGCTTAGCCTGATATTGGCCTTCAAGCGCGGCGTTGCACAGAGCTTGGGATGAAGAACCCCACCCCCCAGCCCCCTCCCCGTGCACGGGGAGGGGCAGCAAAGGGGGATTTTCCCACTCGTGGAAAAAGTTTCAACCATCCTGGTGCAACGCCACAAGCGCGGCTTCCAAAAACCAGTTTGTTAATCAAACCGCTCACACGGTTGCTGAACTTTAACACAGATTAGCTTAATTACCTATTCTTAACTGCAAAGGCCGGGAATTCCCACCGAGGGGGGGAATTGCTCACTCCAAGGCAAACCCCACCGGCAAACCCGACACACTTTCAACCCGTATTGCCGGAAGGTTCACTCTTATCTTCTCCCCCCTAGGCGTGCAAGCACGCCTAGGGGGTTGGGGGGTGGGGTTCTTCTCTCTCGGCAACCGTCTTAAACGCTGACAATACCTGACCACTGGACTTTTTTCAGCTTGTCCCGCCGGTAAGAAAAAAAGTGTTCCGGCGACTGGTAAGTGCAGTGGGGGGCGCAGGCAATTTGCTCAGCGGCAATACCGAGCTGTTCCAGCTGCAGGGAGATTGCCCGCCGCACATCCAAGCGCACCCGTCCCGGTTCTGGATCTGGGAGCACCGGCGGCGCGGGCAGCTGCTGCAGACTCTCCAAAATGGCCCCCGCCTCACCGGCCTGACCATTAGGGACAACAGTAGCTCCCACCTCAGCCGCCACCTCCAGTGACACTTGGTACATTTCACCGGCAATCGCCGGCCCCATCGCCACGCGCAGATTCTCTAGCTGGCTGCCTTGCTGCTGCAGTTTGGCAATCGCTTCCCGGACAATTTGACGCGCCGTGCCGCGCCAGCCGGAATGAACCGCCGCCACCTGTCCCGTCTCGGAGTCAGCAATCAGCACCGGCGTGCAATCCGCACTCGCCACCCACACCGCCTCCAATGCCTTCTGTGTGTGCAGCCCGTCCGCATGCAAAAAAGGTTCTGGATCGGCGGTATTTTGGCTATTATCTGCGCTCGTCTCCGTCAAGTCGCTTTCGGGGCTTTCTAGCGCCCCCTGGGACAACGGCGTCAGGGTGCCGGTGGCGAGAACCGTGTTGCCGTGCACCTGTTTCACCCGGTAGACTCGGGCGGTGGGGTGCAGCGCCCCCACCAATTCCTGCGGTGAGCGCGGCCAAAACTGATTTGTAAAAAAGCCGTGCGGCCATTGTTCTAACAGGCTGCAGGTTAGATAGGGCAGTCCGTTCCAAGTCTGCCAGTGCCAAGTGTGCATGGTAAATTCTAGGTATTTTTGATGGTAAATTTGAGATTTTAGATTGTCAAGTCTGGAATTCGGCGTCGCCACACTAGAAACATGATTTAAACGTTTTCCACGAGAGCGAAACCCCTCTCTTTCTCCCCCTCCCCGCACGGGGGGAGGGGGTTGGGTGTCGGTTTCAGAATCCTTTGTAATGTGCGGCGTCAGGAATTTATCCAAAATTCGGACATTCCGGCATTG
>JALOOK010000295.1 GCA_025454445.1 Oscillatoria sp. Prado101
CGTGGTTTATGGACAAAAAATTATTTACGGAATATCCCGAACAGGATGAGCTCAAATACTACGAACTTGTGATTGAACAAGTCAGGATGCGTATGGATAATCTTTACAAGGATAAAGAGCGGGCCCTGCGAGATACCCATACCAAAAGCCACGCTGCTGTTAAAGCAACTCTCGAAATCTTTGACTTTGATGAGGAAGCGATTAAACGCGAATTGAGCGAGCGCACCGCGCTGACTTATTCCCAGGTTAAGGGGATTTCCATGAAGCAAGGCTTGCTCTCCTCACCCAAACAATATCCTGTCTGGCTGCGATTGGCCAACGGAGCCTTCCAAATAAAAAATGATTACGAGGCAGACACCCGCTCAATGTCCGTGAAAGTGATGGGGGTTGAGGGGGCACGGCTTGAGCACAGCTATGAGTCGAAAACTCAGGACATTATTGTTCACAATTCAGAGTTTTTCTTTGTAAAAACCATCAGAGACTACTACGGCTTTTTCTCTGCCGTTGTTGAGTCAAAGGAGGCAACAAAGAAGTGGCTCTTTCAACATCCCGTGCAGTTCTTAGCGCTCCTCAAGGGGACGAGCGAGGTTCCGAAAAGTTTACTGACACAGCGGTATTGGAGCAGTTCAGCCTCTGCTTTGGGTCTGCCGCCCGATTTCGAGCCCTCGCAGACGAGTGTCGTTCCTGTCGAATATCCGGCTGTGGTTAAGTATGCGTTTACTCCAGTTTCACCCAAGCCACCGCACAACACGATTCCATTCCAGTCCCGACCGGGGATTCCTAAATTACCGTTCATCAATCGCGCTAAAGCACTCGGCTTAGATCCGAATCAGCCGGACAATTACTACCGGGATGATATCATTCAATCCCTTGCGAAACCTGGCGCTGAATACTGTTGGGACTTTGGCATACAGTTCCAAGCTAGCCCAAACATGTCGATCGAGGATACCACGATTACCTGGAAGGAAAAGGAATCGCCCTTTTTCACAGTAGGTCGTCTCACCGTCAAGCATCAAATCATTGATGTCGAGAAACAATACGATTTCTGTGAGAACCTGCGATTTTCTCCCTGGAACGGTCTAGCAGTCCACCGTCCTGTTGGTTGCATCAACCGGCTGCGCGGTCTTGTTTACCCGGTTGTAGCCTCCTATCGCTATGAGAAGGGAGGTATTGCCGGTCAAGAGCCTACTGGAGACGAGATGTTTTGAGTAGCGTCTAATAAGCTGTTAGGCTTTTAACCGGCTTTGCCGGTGAAATGAGGCAGAGCCTCCAGATTGCGTTCCCAGGCTCTGCCTGGGAACGAGAGATATGCAGAAGTTGTAGCGCAGCCGTCGGGCAGGCGGGCTGCGCTACGAAGGTGTTGGTTCACGCGGTTGGTTTTATGGTTGGCGGCGTGGTTTGGAACCCACGAGGAACGCACCGATCACTAAAAATCCCATTATCGTTGCCGGTTCGGGAACTTTTGTGGAAGTTCCGTCATTGCTCTCTGTTGGAGGATTGGTTGGGGGGGGGTCGATCAGTGTGGGGGTCGGAGGTGATGAACCATCACTGGGATCAGAAGCAGATCCCCAAACCGAACTGCTGAGATTAGAGAGAGATTTAACGAACGTGCCTGCCCCAGTCTCTAAGTTGAGCGCAATTTGTTTCCCTTCTCTTGTGTAGCCGTACAGTGCGTTGTCATCCCCGAACGCGAGCCCAGCCACACCTCTAAAACCAATATTGCCCATTTTGGTTGCTTTCCCTTCCTTGGTGATACTCCACAGGGAATCACCACTGGATGTAGCCCAGAACAAATCTAAGGCGGAATCGTAGGCGATATCGCCACTGCTGGAAAATCCAAAGATGGAACTAATGAGTGATGCTGCGCCTGTACCAGTGTTGATGGAGTAGAAACCTTTAGCCCCAGTGCCATACAACGTGCCGTCATCGGAGAAGCCAAGACCGTTAAGAGAGAATCCCAAAGAACCGACATTAGCGGTTGTTTTTGATGCCAGATCAATGGAGTATAGGTGGGTGTAGTTAATTCCCCAGAGTTTGCCTTCAGGATCTAAGGCAATATCAGAGAATGCAGGAGTTCCGCTGACAAGGGAAGTGTAAGCACCGGAAGCTTCATCAACGCTCCCGACTTCGCCACTGGAAGTGGAAACATACAGTCCCGCTGCCTGGACTTGAAGCGGACTAAGGCTGATTACTGCTGCTGCACTGACTGCAACGGACAAAGCTACATTGTTCATGGGTTTAACAAAACCTCTTAGAGTTGATTCAAAAAGGAAAACTTAAATTCGCTGAAGCACTTTTAGATTAAAGTCTCCGGCTGTTGGTAATCCTTAAATACACAAATCCACTGTCAATCCAAGAATGTGATCAATAGATAACAAACCTGAATCGAAATCAAAAAATGAGCAACCGAGACATGAAATCTTGATTTTTGGCATCAAAAATCGTGCCTGAGCGATCGATTTAAGCTCGATCGCATGACGGATTGAGCAGAATTACGGTGAACATTCACTGTTGGTTGGTGGTTAGCAGTGAGTGTTCACGGGGGATTAGGGTGGTCAACTGCCCGTGTTTTTGTACAGTTTGGAGATGTCGCCTGAATCTGTCCAACCCGTCAGCACAAAATCCTGTTTGCCATCGTTGTCATAGTCCGCCCAGGCAACAGAACTATTGTGGATGTTGGGAAGCAACAGAGAGGTATCTTCTGGGAAAGTAGGCATAATGATTGCACCACTGAATTAAGTAGATGAAAGATTGGCGATTTGCCAATGAAGCAACTGAGAAATGAAACCTTGCTTTTTGGCATCAAAAAGTGTGCCTGAATGAGCGATTTAAGATTGATCGCACACAAGCCCTCTCATGGGAGGCTCCTAAAATAAGATGAGAGTATCTTCTCCTTAAAGGAGGCTGCAGCCAATCAAGCCATCAATCCATGTTCGCCCTGAAGGTGGCCTGCATTGCCGCGAGTTCCTTGAATTGTTCTGGCTGTTTTCTATTGTAACCACCATCCGGAATTATTCAAGTAGTAAAATGGATAAAATCGGATAAACTTTGAGTGGATAAACTTTCTTATCAGTCGGTGAAAAAAGTATACTTTAGTACCAAAAGTTGACAAAGGGTGAAAAAAGTAGTATAATCTCCGTGAAACCACTGAATAGCTCGCCTATGGATGTCCAAGAAGTCCTGCAATGGGTCGATGAGTTAGTTCTGTCCAATAAGGGAAAACACCTAACCAACCTGCAACAAGCGGTATTACTGGGGGTTTGGGACAGTCAACGGTACAAAGAAATTGCTCAGACTTATCGCTGTAGCGAAGCCAACGTCAAAAAAGCTGCGATCGCTTTATGGGACATGCTATCAGAAGAATTAGACGAAAAAGTTAGTAAATCAAACTTCCGCTCTGCGATGGAACGGTATCATATCCACCACGTTTCCATTGTTGGTGATGGCGCACAGAGTACTTTTGTTCAAGGCAACATAAATGTTTGTAGGGAAAGTCATACTTCCGCCGGAACAACCAAAGATCGCTCGCCCTCTACCAGTAATCCAGACAAAGTTCAAGCCAAACAGCGCCACGATCTAACCGATGCACCAGAACGCGCTCATCCCTTCTGCGAGCGGACCAGGGAACTCACCACCCTAAAGCAGTGGATCTTAGAAGAAAATATCCGCACTGTCACCTTAATAGGGTTAGCCGGTATTGGCAAAACTTCCCTGGCAGTGGAGTTCGTCGAACAAATTAAGCAGAACTTCGATCTGATTGTCTGGCGCAGTCATCAGAAATTTCCAACGCTGGAATCCCTAACCACCAATTTAATTGAGTTTTGCTCTCAACCTCAAGAAACTCAATTGCCATCCCTGATTGACTATTTGTCCGCCCATCGCTGCCTGATAATACTCGACGATCTCCAAGAAACTTTTGCCCGTGGAGAATTAGCCGGCACCTACCTTCCCGAGTACCGGCATTATGGCAAATTCCTCAAACAGCTGGCTGTAAACCCCCACAAGAGTTGCTTGCTACTGCTCAGCTGGGAAAACCCGATAGAAATTGCTACCTTAGAAGCGGAAAACCGGCACTGCCGAACCTTACAGATGAGCGGGTTAGGAAACTCGGCGCGGGAAATCTTAAAAGAAAGAGGGCTAACTGATGAAGATAAATGGTCAGAACTCATTGACCTATACGCCGGCAACCCTTCGTGGTTAAAGATAATCGCCACGACTATTGTCCAGCTGTTTAACGGAAGCGTTGCGCAATTTTTATCTTGCCCAACCCCGTTTTTAGGAGATTTAGATTCTCTCTTGCTGGAACACTATCAGCGCTTGTCAGAATCCGAAAAATTAATCCTGTTATGGTTAGCCAGTCACGAAGGGTTGCAGCTTACCCGAAAACCGGCTGAGTTCATCTTCTCTCACTCGGATTTTTTGAAGGCGATCCAGTCTTTGTCGAGACGCTGTTTAATTGAAAAAATTACAGAGAAGGGCGGCTCTTACTTTACGCTTCAAGCTGTCATTAAAGAATATGTGAGGGACAAATCTCTGTAGGAGTGAGGCCAAAAAGCGCGTCGTGGCGCAGCCGGTTGGTGCCAGACGCGCCAGCGGTGCCGGTGCTGGGGTGCCGGTGCTGGGGTGCCGGTGCTGGGGTGCCGGTGCTGGAAGTCCAAAAATATGCGAACGCCCTCAAGCCGGCAAGATTCTCAGGACTTTCGCAGCGACACTTAATGTGGTGTGGGGTGGGTTACGCTGGCGCGTTCCCCACCCTACAGATAGAGGGTTTGGCCTGGGAAGTGGCTGCCGGTGGCCATGTGGAAGGGGTGGGTTGCGCTGGCGCGTTCCCCACCCTACAGATAGAGGGTTTGCCTAAGTCCTGACTCTGTACTCAGCGAAGCGCCTGGGAAGTGGCTGCCGGTGGCCATGTGGAAGGGGTGGGTTACGCTGGCGCGTTCCCCACCCTACAGATAGAGGCTTTAGCCTGGGAGCTGGCTGCCGGTAGCCATGTGGAATGTCCGAGCGTTTGCTGTGCCAGGTGAGCCGGTGCTCCCAAAGAATGCGAAGCGCGAGTCTGGCGCATGAGGGTGTTCCCCGTCTGAAAATGCCGGTGCGGGATGCCGGTGCCGAGATGATATGCTAAAGCTGGATGCGGTCGAGGTGGCCACCGGCGCTGTCCGTCTCCCCAGGCAAACACCGGCTCTCTGACACCGGCACTCGCTCGCAACCCCCTGGCCAATTTCCGCCCGCGTACCAGCCGGCAACAGCACTTGCCAAACATCGGCACCCGAAACGCCCTAACCCTCTGGGTGCTATCAAAATTGCTACTGTGACGAGTTAAAATCTTGGCTATAATACGCCCGTCAGAAGAAAGGATGCTGGCAACCTATCAGCGACAGCGTTGCAAAAACGATCGTCCGCGCCGCCCTCAAGACTGACCGGCTATCTGAGAACCATTAGTGTCAACTTAAGCTGTGTCCCTTAGTCTCTGGGCGGTTGAAACCGCAGCTATACAGACGAAACCCGCCTGCGCGGGTTTTCAGATTCTAGCTCTTTTCTTAGTCCAAGGGAGGCGGACTTCGTTTGTCGCAGTGAGTTTCCAATCGCTGGGAGCTTAATTTGACAGCGATGATCTGAGAACCCGCCCCTGCATGGGAATATGCCGGCTGCCGGTGAAGCGTTGGGCCAACCTTATATGCCCGCACCTATCCTATTCTTCTCAATCTAACACAAATCTAGAAAATTGTGCAATTTTTGCCTAAATTTCTGTCACAGTCCCTCCCTGCCTTTATAATTTATTTATAAACTCGCGCTAAGGAACAGTCAAATGTTAAAAGAAATTCACCTCAAACAAGTCGGTTCCGCGCCTCAAATAGATTTGGAGTTGGCAGAAAGGCTCAATATCTTTACAGGCGATAACGGACTGGGCAAAACCTTTTTGCTAGATGTAATTTGGTATTCTATAACCGGCACTTGGGCCGGCCATCCCGCCTTCCCCAAACTCACAGAAGAAACTCCTCAAATTTCTTGCAGCTTTATCAATCAAAAAACCGGAGAATCTAAAAGCTTTTTCAGCGAGTTTGATTACGAACAGCAAAAATGGCTCCCTCTCACTTTCCCCACGTCACTTGTACCCTTAGTTATTTATATCGGTGTAGATGGCAGCTTCTCTATTTTCGACTCAGCTCGCAGTCTCGCAACCGCTTATCATTTTAGCCCTGCCACTCTTTGGAATGGCTTA
>JALOOK010000296.1 GCA_025454445.1 Oscillatoria sp. Prado101
TTTGGGCTAATGCCCAACTACTTTCCTTTGGGCTAATGCCCAACTACTTTCCTTTGGGCTAATGCCCAACTACTTTCCTTTGGGCTAATGCCCAACTACGAACTTTTGGGCTAATGCCCAACTACGAACTTTGGGCTAATGCCCAACTACGAACTTTGGGCTAATGCCCAACTACTTTCCTTTGGGCTAAAGCCCAACTACTTTCCTTTGGGCTAAAGCCCAACTACTTTCCTTTGGGCTAATGCCCAACTACAAACCGGCCCACCGGCAGCTAGGCGAGTTCAGCAAAAGACCAGCCTTTTTCCCTTTCCTGGTGGGGAAGGGAGTTCAGGGGGAGCGGTTTTCAGCAAGAGTGCCGGTGCGAGCGGCAAATACAACTGCTGGTTTACGGTTTGCCCCAATTCCTGCAACCGCCGGCACACCTACTATGGAATTCAGTTAGGAATAAGCGCCTCAAGTGCAAACCTCGCTCCCACAGCGGCTATTTCTTAACTTCACCGGCGGTGTCTCAAGATTTTGAGGCTCAACCTTTTCGCTTCAAACTTCTCTCACCCCCGCTCCAGAATGGCGATATCTTCTCAACCTCGGCAATCCTATGGCGAAACTAATTTACTGGCAACCCTTGCGCGAGATCGATAGCGTGTGCAGTCAATTGAACCGACTGTTTGATGAGCTTTCTCTTGCCGGCGCTCGCCCTTTCGTCAGCTCTCAGGAAACTCCTGCCGCAAATGCCCCGGCAGTTGAATTGCAAGACACCGGCACGGCGATCATTCTGCGGGCGGAAGTTCCGGGGGTGGAAGCAAAAGATTTAGATGTGCGAGTCAGCCGGCAAGCCGTCTCGCTGGCTGGGGAGTACCGGCAGCCGGAAAGCCAGACAGCGCGAAAGTGGCGCTCAGAGTTCCAGTATGGCAGCTTCCGCCGCCAGGTTGAGCTCCCAGAGCCGGTGCGAAACGACCGGCTGCAAGCGGAATTCAAAAACGGCATCCTCACCCTGACGTTGCCGAAACTGTCTGCCACTCGCCCAGAGGTGGTTAAGGTCAGAGTCGCTGAGGCTGAAGCTGAGGAACCGATTATAGCGGAAAACTCTCCTGATAGCAACCCCCCTGCAGGAGAAAGCCGTCAAGCAGGTGCCCCTATGGATGCTGAACTCTTAGAAGATGTGTGGGCGTCCCATCCAGCCGCCTGAGGAGTGCGGGGTTTTTCAGGGCTGAACAGCCTGCCGGTGCCCGAGCCGCCTCCGCCAGCAGCTGCCAAACCGCCCCGTCTCAGGTACGGTAAATACGCCTTCATCAAAAGCCTAACCAAGCTCAGTATATTAATAGACTTATCTAAATATTACTGAGGCTGGATTGGCTGCTAATCGAACGCGACGGTGTTTGATTTTCAGTATTTTGTATGCCTAAATAATCAGGCTGGTACAGAGCAAAATTTTTCTAGCGATTGGAGCCGGAACACCCTTATGGGAAAAGTTGTTGGAATTGACTTAGGTACGACAAACTCTTGCGTAGCTGTGATGGAGGGTGGCAAACCCACCGTGATAGCCAATGCCGAAGGTTTCCGCACCACGCCTTCAGTGGTAGCCTTTACAAAGAATGGCGACCGCTTGGTGGGCCAAATCGCCAAACGCCAAGCGGTAATGAACCCGGAAAACACCTTCTACTCCGTCAAACGCTTCATCGGGCGCAAATTCGACGAGGTTACCTACGAATCGACGGAAGTGTCCTACAAGGTGCTGCGGGACAGCATGGCCAACGTTAAGCTGGACTGCCCGGGGGCGGGCAAGCAGTTCGCCCCGGAAGAAATTTCCGCTCAAGTGCTGCGCAAACTGGCGGACGACGCCAGCAAGTACCTGGGCGAAGCCGTCACCCAAGCGGTGATCACCGTACCGGCATACTTCAACGACTCCCAGCGGCAAGCGACTAAGGATGCGGGCAAGATTGCCGGTTTGGAAGTGCTGCGGATTATCAACGAACCCACCGCTGCTTCTCTGGCTTACGGCCTGGACAAGAAGAGCAACGAAACCATCCTGGTGTTTGACCTCGGCGGCGGCACCTTCGACGTTTCCATCCTGGAAGTGGGCGACGGCGTGTTTGAAGTGCTGGCGACTTCTGGGGACACCCACCTCGGCGGTGACGACTTCGACAAGAAGATTGTTGACTACCTGGCCGAAGCGTTCCGCAAAGCGGAAGGCATCGAACTGCGCAAAGACAGGCAAGCGCTGCAGCGCCTGACGGAAGCAGCGGAAAAGGCCAAGATTGAACTGTCCAGCGTCACCCAAACGGAAATCAACCTGCCGTTTATTACGGCAACTCAAGACGGGCCCAAGCACCTGGACATGAACCTGACGCGGGCCGAGTTTGAAAAGATCTGCGCTGATTTGATTGACCGCTGCCGCATACCGGTGGAAAACGCTGTCCGCGACGCCAAAATCGACAAGAGTGCCATTGATGAAGTGGTGCTCGTGGGCGGTTCCACCCGGATTCCGGCGGTGCAAGAACTGGTGAAGCGCGTACTGGGCAAGGACCCCAACCAAACCGTCAACCCGGATGAAGTGGTTGCCGTCGGTGCGGCTATCCAAGCAGGGGTGCTGGCCGGTGAGGTGAAGGACATCCTGCTGCTGGACGTTACCCCCCTGTCTCTGGGTGTGGAAACTCTGGGCGGCGTGATGACCAAGATTATCCCCCGCAACACCACTATCCCCACCAAGAAGTCGGAAGTGTTCTCGACGGCGGTGGACGGGCAAACCAATGTGGAAATCCACGTCCTGCAAGGCGAGCGGGAATTGGCCACGGACAACAAGAGTTTGGGTCAGTTCCGCCTCGACGGCATCCCGCCGGCACCGCGCGGCGTCCCGCAAATCGAAGTCGTCTTCGACATTGACGCTAACGGTATCCTCAATGTCACCGCTAAGGACAAGGGCACCGGCAAGGAGCAATCGATCAGCATCACCGGCGCGAGCACCCTGGATAAGGGTGAAGTTGACCGGATGGTGAAGGAAGCTGAACGCAACGCCGCAGCAGACAAGGAGCGCCGCGAAAAGATCGACATGAAGAACCAGGCTGACTCCTTGGCTTACCAAGCAGAGAAGCAGCTCAAGGATCTCGGCGACAAGGTGCCTGCTGCTGACAAGAGCAAGGTGGAAGGGTTGGTGAAAGACTTGCGGGATGCAGCTAGCAAGGAAGACTTCGACCGCATCAAGACTCTGACAGCGGAACTGCAACAGGCGCTTTACAGCATCGGCAGCAATATCTACCAGCAAGCAGGCGGCGGTGGCGCGGAAGCTGCCGGTGGGCCGGCTCCGGATGGCGGCAAGACCGACAAATCCGGCGGCGATGACGATGTGATTGACGCTGAGTTCTCTGAAACTAAGTAACCTTGGCGCAGGACAGGCGAGACGCCTGTCCTACAACACGGCATCGCCAGTCTCCCCCGATCTTAAATGCCGGCTCGCCCGTAGATTTCTGTCAGACTCCTGAGGCGATTGCTGAGAGCCGGTGTTAAGGCATCCCTCTGGTATCGCCAGCTCCACCAATCTCCCAGGGAACCGGGCAAATTCATTCGCGCTTCCGCACCCAACCCCAAGACATCTTGCAGGGGAAAGATTGCCTGATTGGCAATCGTACTCAAAGCCAATCGGATCAGTTCCCAGTTAATTTCACTTTCCTGGCACTCGCAGCGCTTTTTCCCTAACAAATAGAGCCACACTTTGTCTTTATACCTGTCGGGGAGTTGGCTGTACCAGCCTTTCGTGGTGTCGTTGTCGTGGGTGCCGGTGTAAACCACACAGTTTGGGGTGGTATAGTTGAAAGGCAAGAAAGGCACGTCAGGATCGGGAGCGAAAGCGAACTGCAAAATTTTCATCCCCGGAAATCCAAACCTGTCTCGCAGCGACCTGACTTTCCAGGTAATCACGCCTAAATCTTCGGCAATAATCGGCAGCACTCCCAGTTTTTCTCTGACCACTTCAAACAGCATTTCCCCAGGCGCTTCCACCCACCTTCCTTTCTTGGCAACGGTTTCTTCTCCGGGAATCTCCCAGTAAGCTTCAAACCCCCGGAAATGGTCGATGCGAATGATGTCCACATAATCCAGCAGCGTCCGGAAGCGCTGCACCCACCAAGAGAAATCATCCATCTCCAGTTGCTTCCAATTATAAATTGGATTGCCCCACATCTGGCCGTTTTCTGGCTGGAATTTGTCCGGCGGCACACCGGCTTTCAGTTTTGGTTTCCCCGTCTCCGCATCCAGGCAAAATACACTCTGATTGGCCCACACGTCGGCGCTGTCGCCCCCCACATAGATGGGAATATCGCCTATAATTAGGATGTCGCGAGCTTTGGCATACCGCCTCAGCGCTGACCACTGGCAGAAAAACTCAAACTGCAAGAATTTATGGAAATTAATCTGATCGATCAGGTGTTCCTGTTCCTTGCTGAGCGCTTCTGAATTGCGCTTTTTCAGCTTTTCTTCCCACTCGTACCAGGGTTCTAGATTGTGTTTTTCTTTGATCGCCATGAACAAAGCATAGTCATCCAGCCAGTAAGATTGCCGGTCGCCAAATCTCTGGTATTCTGAGGAGTTAGGGTTGAAGTTTTGAAATGCTTTCCAGAGCAAGCCTTCCTTGGCGGGAATCACTAGCTTGAAATCTACTGCAGTGCGATCGGGAAACAGGGGATAATTGCTGCAGTCCGCGTCAGACAGCAACCCTTTTTCTTTCAGGCGTTCCGGACTGATCAGCAGGTGATTGCCGGCGAAAGCTGAATACGACATGTAGGGGGAATTGCCATATCCCGCCGGTCCCAGCGGCAAAATTTGCCACAGTCGCTGCTTGCTTTCTGCCAAGAAGTCAATGAAATCATAAGCGTCTTTCCCCAAGTCGCCAATGCCATAAGGACTGGGAAAGGAGGTGGGGTGAAGCAAAATACCGCTCGCTCTTGGAAAAGGCATAATCAAACCGCGATTGTTAAGGTCAATATTGTTATAATAACCCAAGTTGCTACTTACCAGTGAGTCAGGTGATATCCCCCCTAGCCACCCTAAAAAAAGGGGGGTAAATCCTCAAAGCCCCCCTTTTTAAGGGGGGGGAAAAGGGGGTATCTGGATGCTTAAACTGTAGGTAGCAACTTGAATTATATTATCATATATCTTTCTTGCCCCATGCGCAATGCCCCATTCAAGCGCAATTCATCTGAGGCTGCGACAGCTTGCGCACCTTAGACGATTGCATGGGAATCTCGATGCGAAATTCGCTTCCTTGACCGGGTACTGAGTGGACGCGCAAGTGCCCTCCGTGCTGTTCTACGACAATTGAGTGTGAGATAGACAGCCCCAATCCCGTGCCTTTCCCGACAGGTTTGGTCGTGAAAAAGGGGTCAAATAATCGCTGCTGTATCGATTCGGGTATGCCAGTACCATTGTCAGAAATCGCGATCGCGATCTGCGAGCTATCCGTCACCGCAGTGACAATTTTAATCACGCTGGGATTGGCCGCAATTTCCTCTGGTTTCAGCTTGCTATTTCGCTCGTCAAGGGCGTCAATCGCATTCGTCAGCAGGTTCATAAACACTTGATTCAACTGTCCAGCGTAGCAAGGCACCATAGGCAATTGCCCGTACTCTTTGATCACCTGAATTTCTGGCCTGCCGTTCCGCTGTTTTAAGCGGTTTTGCAAAATCATTAAAGTGCTGTCAATACCCTCATGGATATCAACTTTTTTGAGTTCCGATTCGTCCAGCCTTGAAAAAGTTCTCAGCGACTTAACAATTTCCCGAATTCGCGAGGCTCCCGTTTTCATAGAAGCCAGCAATTTCGGCAAATCTTCTAACATGTAATCTAAATCAATCTCTTCAATAAATTCTCGAATATCTGGTGCCGGCGGGCAGTGCTTTTGGTAAAGCGCTAATAATTTTACCAATTGAGAGGCGTACTCCTCCGCATGGGCGACATTCCCGTAGATAAAGCTTGTGGGGTTGTTAATTTCGTGCGCGATGCCGGCAACCAGCTGCCCCAAGGCGGCCATCTTTTCGGCTTGAATCAGTTGGGTTTGGGTGGCTTTGAGATTGTCGATGGCTCTTTTCAGCTCTGCAGTGCGGTCAGCGACTTTAATTTCAAGCGTCAGAGACTATTTCTCTAATTGCTCGTTGGCGTGTTCTAATTTCTCGTTAGCCAGCATTAATTGCCACTGGCTGTGGTAGTTGGCCATCAAAATCGCCGA
>JALOOK010000297.1 GCA_025454445.1 Oscillatoria sp. Prado101
CGCACGGAGGATGAGATCTTGATCCAACGCATATCGCAGATTGATACCTGGTAGTACGTTCAAGTACGACGAGCTATTCGTGATCGGCGTGGCGGTCTCTGACTCGATATCGTAGGAATATCCCGTGTAGTCATTGTTCGTACTTTCAACGCGAACACCAACGATCGCCTGAAGCTTATCACCCAGGTATTGATCGATCATCACATAGCCGCCGTAGATATTCTCCGTGGCATTGAAGTTACCCGGCATGTACTCTTCCGGTAGGTCAGATGCATCAAACTGATTCGGGTCATTGAGGTTGTACGAACCAAGGGCGTTATCATCGACATACTGCCCTGCCTGATACGGGCCTGCCAAGAAGTCACTTTTCGTTTTATCGAGAAGGGGCTGTACGCCCAAGGCGGGGCGCAGCGCCTGTGGTACACCGGCCCGATGTTTCGCTACGAACGCCCGCAAGCTGGACGCCAGCGCCAGTTCCACCAAATCGGGGTGGAGGCGATCGGCAGTTCCGATCCGAGGGCGGATGCGGAGGTGATTGCGCTCGCCAGCGATATCCTGCAAGCGCTGGGGCTGAAAAATCTGCGGCTAGACATCAATTCGGTGGGGAATCGGGAAGACCGGCTGGCTTACCGGCAAGCTTTGGTGGAGTATTTGACGCCTTATAAGGAGGAGCTAGATCCGGACTCGCAAGACCGGCTGTCGCGCAATCCCCTGCGGATTCTCGACAGCAAGAATGAGCGCACCCAGGAAATTGCGTTGGGTGCGCCCAGTATTTTGGACTACCTGGGGGAGGAGTCTCGCCGGCACTTCCAGGGGGTGCAGCAGATGCTGGGCGATTTGGGGATTAACTACCGGCTCAACCCCCGTCTGGTGAGGGGTTTGGATTACTACACCCACACCGCGTTTGAGATCCAGTCGGAGGATTTGGGTGCCCAAGCTACGGTTTGCGGCGGCGGGCGCTACGACGGACTGGTGGAAGAGCTCGGCGGGCCGGCGACACCGGCGGTGGGTTGGGCCATTGGCATGGAGCGGCTGATTATACTGCTGCAGCAGCTGCAAAAGCCGCCGGTGCCGGTGGTGGATTTTTATGTGGTGTCCAGGGGCGATCGCGCCGAGGCTCAAGCCCTGCTGGTGGCGCAAAAGCTTCGCCGGCTGGGGTTTAGCGCCGATTTGGATTTGAGCGGGAGTGCCTTTGGCAAGCAGTTCAAGCGGGCCGATCGCAGCGGTGCCGGTGCGTGTTTGGTGCTGGGGGATGCGGAGGCTGAGAGCCAGACGGTGCAGCTGAAGTGGCTGGCGACGGGAGAGCAGAGTGCGATCGCTATCGCGGATTTGCTGGAGAGGGCGGATGAGTTGCGCCGCCGGCTGGATGCGGCGAGAGCGGCGCAAGCAGGGGTGTGAGCTGTTTGGGGTGCCGGTGGATTTTGAACTAACCCCCTCACCCCCCCAACCCCCTCTCCCACAAGGGGAGAGGGGGAGCAAGAAAAAGAGAAGTTGTAGGGTGTGTTCCGCGTTATAGCATTATTCACTTAGATTAGGACACAAAGGACAGGCGTCCCGCCTGTCCTACGCCTTATATTCGCAGGACAGGCGTAGGACAGGCGTTCCCTCCGAGCGCTCGTGTCCATTACTAAGCTGTTTATTGCTATCCAAGATTGGACACCACCTTGGCTTTGGTAAATATGCCGGTCGTATCCTGTCAGAGATTCATCCCGAGGCCCAACCGGCGATGGAACAAAGTTGGCTCTCCTGCCGTTAATGCTAAAATCCCTATGGTGCGTGCAGATTTTAGCTATCCGAAATCTATGGGTTCCCAGCTTGCCAGCAGCCACAGCTTAATTGAGCGCCTCAGCCAACCTGTCACCGGCCTAACACTATCAGTTCTCATGGCCATCACCGGCACCGTCCCAGCTAGGGCTCAGCTCCCCGCAATGGGCACGGTCGCGCCCAGTCCAGCAGCCGGGCCGACACAACAGAAAGAAGCATACATCTTGGGCCCTGGGGATCTCATTGAAATCGATATCTTTAACGTGCCCGAATACAGCGGGCAGAATGGCCAGCGCCGAGTTCTGGTGGATGGCACACTCAACTTGCCCCTGATTAACAGTGTCCCAGTCAAAGGGCTAACATTGCAACAGGCAGCTAAGGTAATTTCTGATAAGTACGCTCCCTTCCTCACACGTCCCATAGTTACCCTGACTCTGAAAGAACCGCGCCCCCTGAACATTGGCGTCGCAGGAGAAGTGAACCGGCCAGGCTCTTACAGCCTGTCCCTGATAGGAGTGGGAGCCGGTGGTACGGGGCAGGGGATACAAGTGCCAACAGTGACGCGGGCCCTTCAAATGGCCGGGGGAATTACGCAAGCTGCGGATCTGAGGCGGATTCAGGTGCGCCGCCCTCAGGTATCTGGTGCCGAGGAAATTATCAACATCGATCTTTGGGCACTGCTACAGACCGGCGATTTGCGCCAAGACCTAGGCTTGCGGGATGGGGACACGATTTTTGTCCCGACGGCAACGAATGTCAACCTGGCAGAAGCGTCACAACTATCGACTACTAGCTTTTCTGGCGATCCCACTCGACCCCTGAAGATTGCCGTCGTCGGCGAAGTCAACAGTCCTGGTTCCTACACCATACAGAGAGTTAGTGACCAAGGCGCACAGCTGGGCCTAATAACTGTAACCCGGGCCATTGAAACGGCGGGGGGAATTACCCAAACAGCGGATGTTCGGCGGATTCAGGTGCGCCGGCCCACCAAAGAAGGCGTCGAAAAGGTTATTGATGTCAATCTCTGGCAACTTTTGCAGTCCGGGGACCTCAGCCAAGACATGATTTTGGATCAGGGAGACACCGTTGTTATTCCGCCGGCAGAGAATATAGACTTAACGGAGGCACCCCAACTCGCGACTGCCAGTTTCTCTCCAAAGACGATTGCAGTCAACGTCGTCGGAGAAGTGGTCAGACCGGGCGCTGTGCAAGTGCCACCCAACACTTCCTTGAACCAGGCATTGCTGGCAGCGGGGGGATTTAACAATACGCGAGCCCGCAAGGGGGAAGTGGAACTGATTCGCCTGAACCCCAATGGCACCGTTGCTCGCCGGACTGTCAAGGTTGACTTTTCCCAAGAACTCAATGAGGAAACCAATCCCGCGCTGCGCCCCAACGATGTGATTGTCGTAGGGCGATCTGGCGTAGCCAGTTTCTCGGACACCCTAGGTACAGTCCTCAGTCCCCTGGGCGGAGTGTTTTCAATCTTTAACATTTTTAGACTCTTCCAGTAGACTGGCCAATAGCAGCTAAGCAGATGCACAAAATTAAACGTAAAATAAACCTCTCCCCCCGTAATCCCTTTCCGCAAGCGGAGCGTAAGAAAATTCTCCCCCTCCCCGTTAACGGGGAGGGGGTTGGGGGGTGGGGTTCTCCTTCAACCTACTTACTTAATTGCTCGCGCTTACGCCGGTAAGCGTGCCCGGGCAAAATTTCAATAAAGGTACAATTATAGTATAGCAATTAACAAAACATATATAGGGTTCAAGATGGAAACCGCACAAAATTCTCAGCCGCTATCGCTCAACAGGAATGGCAGCCCGCCCCAGCTATTACCGTCGCCCTACGGGACGGAAGTCCAAGAGCCTGAAGAAGATGAGTTGGACCTGGGGCAGCTTTTGGCTGTTATCCGTCGCCGAGCAGTTTTAATTGCCGGTGTCACCACGGCAGTGACGGCTGCAGCATTGATTTGGACTGTGAATCAAACTCCTAAGTATCAAGGTAAATTTCAGCTGTTAGTTGAGCCGGTGTCGAGGTCAAATCAGCTGTCTGCGGCGGCTGCAATGGCGCAGAGCCTGGGTTTAGGTGGGGGAAATTCCGGCACTGATTACGACAGCCAGCTTGAGGTGTTGCAGACTCCCAAAGTGATGGCTCCCATTATTCAGCAGCTGCAATCTCGGTATTCGGACATTGACTACAAATCACTGTTTGGGACAAAAACCTTATCGATTGGGCGCTTGAAAAAAACTAAGCTTATAGAAATTAGTTACCAAGATGCCGATCCGGAAAAGGTTCAGTTTGTCTTGGAACAAGTGGCACAAGGATATCTGAATTACAGTCTGGACGATCGCAAGACAAGCAGCCGCCAAGGAATTCAGTTTATTGAAGCCCAGATGCCTAAGCTGAAGGAGCGAGTTGACAAGCTGCAAGCAGACCTCCAGCTGTTTCGCCAGCAGAAGCAATTGATTGACCCTCAAGTTCAAGGCCAACAATTGGCATGGCAACTCGCTCAACTCCAGAACCAGCAGTTAGAGAATCAAACTGCACTGATCCAGCAGCGAGGGATGTACCAGACCCTGCAACAGCAGCTGGGGCTAGACCCCAATGCGGCGATCGCAGCTTCAGCTTTAAGTGAATCGCCTCGCTACCAAAACTTACTCAACCAACTCCAGGGTATAGAAGCTGCGATAGCCTCGGAATTAACTCGGTTTCGAGAAAACCACCCGAATATCCAGGTGCTGCGGGAGCGACAGCGAAATTTGCTCCCCCTGTTGGAGGAAGAAGCGCAAAATGTTCTGGGGAAAGACCTGGCTAGCGCTGTAGGCAATCCGCAAGCGCTAACTTTCCAAAACTCGATTCGCCGCGATCTGGCTGGGCGACTGGTGAGTACCGTGCACCAAATTCAGGTTTTAGAGGTTCGAGATCGAGCTATTACTCAGGCGATCACTGATGTCAATAAACAAATTCAACAATTTCCAGTCACTGTCCGTCAGTTCACAGACCTGCAGCGGGAATTAGGGGTGGCAACCAATACGTTGAACCAACTTCTAGCCCAACGAGAAGCGTTGCGGGTGGATGCAGCTAAGGAGGATGTGCCTTGGGAGCTGACAGAGGATGTTAAGGCTCCCAAAATCCCGCGCAACGAAAACGGCAAACTGATACCGGCTTCTCCTAGCTTGATGCGCAATGTGGCGCTGGGGGCGATTTTGGGGTTGATGCTGGGTTTGGGGGCGGCTTTGCTCGCCGAACGGCTAAACAATGTGTTCCACTCGCCTGATGAGCTGAAAGATGCTACCAGATGGCCCCTGTTAGGAGTGATTCCCTCCAGTGAGAGGGATGCCCAACCGGCCCGACCGGCACCCACTGCTGATTCCCCCACAACTGACAAATTCGACTATGCCAGCACTTCGCCGTTTGTGGAAGCTTTTCGCTCTCTCAACGCCAATCTCCGCCTCCTGGGAGCGGGCAGCCCCATCCGCTGTTTGGCCGTCAGCTCACCGGCACCGGCAGACGGTAAGTCCACTGTTGCCGCACACCTGGCCCTGGCGGCAGCTGCTATGGGACAGCGGGTGCTGCTGGTGGATGCGGACCTGCGCTGGCCTTATCTCCATGACCTGTTGCGCCTCCCCAATAAGCGGGGGCTTAGCGATGTCGTCGCCACCGCACTAGCGCCGGATGAGGCGATTCAGAAAGCCCCCCACGAGGAAAACCTGTTTGTGCTGACTGCCGGTTCTGTCCCGCCAGACCCTCTGCGCCTGCTCTCTTCCAACAAAATGCACAATTTAATGGCTCAATGGAAAGCTGAGTATGATTTGATTATCTATGACACGCCGCCTTTGTTGGGTCTGGCAGACGGCAGTCTTCTGGCCGGTCATACGGATGGGATTTTGCTGGTTGTCAGCATAGGTGAGACGGATCGCTCTGAAGTCAAACAAGCACTGGAAGGTTTGCAAATGGCTGGCACGCAGGTTTTGGGTGTCGTGGCCAATCGGGTTAAAGACTATGCCACCGGCTCTTACTATAACCGCCGCCGGTATTACGCGCCTCCTGCCGAGGAAAACAGCCCCGATCCGGATGCTGTCTCCGTCTAATCGCCGGTGTCAATTAGGTTTGCCGGTTGTGCCTGTAGGACAGGCATCTTGCCTGTCCTTAGGATAATTGAGATTTGATAAGAGAGTGTTTTTAAAGAAAAGTGAAGCAGCCAGAAACCGGGTTTCTTGTGGCTGTAGGCCATTGCCTATCACTTGACCCAGCAAAAGAAACCCGGTTTCTCACACCCTGGCGTCCTTAACAATTCTTTAGAAACAGTCTCTAAGCTGTTAGGCTAATATAGCAGTATGCATATATGCACAGCCAACGCGGTTTTCAAGCAGAGGTGGGGGGACACTCTCGCCACTACTTTCCAACAACATTGAAAGAGAACGTTAATGAGGAATAATTGGATGGATA
>JALOOK010000298.1 GCA_025454445.1 Oscillatoria sp. Prado101
TTCTCAGTACCTCACCAATATTCTCTCTCAACAATCCCTAATAAGAAGTCACCAACACCTCAGGAATCTTACCCCGCTTCTTCCCATTAGAGTTAATCGCCCTCGCCGCTAAGATCGCGTGAATCTTGAAATCCCTGTAAATATCTCGAATAAAAGCACAATCCGAATTAGACAGCATCACCCTCACCCCCCTGTTCGCAAGAGACGCAAACACATCCCTCAGCTTAACTTGCTCAGCCTCCTTAAACTCATACCGGCTGTATCCCGTAAAATTGCTCGTAGCGCTTACCGGGTAATACGGCGGGTCAAAATAAACCCAATCTTCGCTCCCTTTAGCCCAATCCAGAACCGCCTCAAATGGCCTGACCTCAACAGTTGCCGGCTGGAGCGCCGCAGAAACAGAACGCAGCAAATCCGCATTGCAAATCGTCGGATTTTTATATCTCCCCACCGGCACATTAAACTGCCCCTTAGAATTCTCCCGGTAAAGCCCGTTAAAACACGTCTTATTCAGATAAATCAGGCGAGCCGCCCTCTCCACATCCTCTCCGCCGGCACGAGAGCGCACCTCATAGTAATACTCCTTACTGTGCCTCAGCTGGTGCTCCTCCAGCAAGCAAATCACCGGCTCCACCCTGTCCCGCACGCAGCGATAGGCATTAATCAGATCCGGGTTAATATCTGTCACGACAGCTTGCGCCGGCTTCACATGAAAAAACACAGCCCCCCCGCCCAAAAAAGGCTCGTAGTAATTTCTGCAATCTGTGCTAAAATAGCGCTGGTATTGCGGAATCAGCTGACTCTTGCCCCCCGCCCACTTCAGAAACGGACGGGGAGGGACTGTCTGTAAGGTGCCGGTGGACATTTATCTAAAAAAGTGCGTCTTGAGCCGATAATAGCAGTTTTCACGCTTAGGAGTGCGGTTATATAGCGGTTATAAATGATTTGCGCAAGCGCTGGGGGCCCAGAACCCCGGTTTCTTTAAGAAACCGGGGTTCTGAAATTTACGCGAAGGATTTAGACGCGCTATATCGTATTTATTCATTCTGAAAAATATCCTGGAAATTTCGATATCCACTCACAACGCGGAGAATTTCCACCTCATTTTCAAAACCTTGATAAAAAACGATATAACCCACCAGCAAAAGTCCTCGCAACCCAGGTCTAATTTGATCGTAGGACTTGCCGATATAAGGGAATTGAGCGAGTGTCCCCCACTTTTGGCTCGCTGCAACTCCCCTTCCCACTCGCTAGCCTAAAAATGCTAGGGTAGGAGGACGCTCCACATCTGTACCTGAGTCACTGGGAATCTGCTCTAAGGCTGCCGGTGAAACCGTCAAACTTATAATTATAAACCAATGGCATTACCGCGTCAAGAACAATTCACCGGCAGCCTGATTGGCCAGTGCCTCGCCGATGCTGTTGGCTGTCGCGTAGAGGGCTACCCCCCCTACGCCTGCCAAAATTACGTCAGCTACGAACTCAAAATCAAGCAGCCAAAAGACCGCGACCGCTTCCCCTTCCCCTTTGGCCAGTACACGGACGACTCCCAGCTGGCGCGAGAGCTCCTGGAAAGCTATCTCGCCTGTGGCCGGTTTGACCCCAGCGACTACGCCCGCCGCATCGCTGCCATTTTCGCAGAAAACCGCATTGTCGGGCGCGGCAGGGCCACAGAAGAAGCGGCACTGCGGCTGGCACAGGGCGTCCCCTGGCAGGAAGCCGGCACCCCTGCCCCAAAAGCTGGCAACGGCAGCGCCATGCGAGCCGGCCCAATTGGCTTACTCTTCTACGATAGCCCCGAGCAGCTGATTCAAGCCGCACACGACCAAGGTAGAATCACCCATCAAGACCCCCGCTGCTCCGCCGGCGCAGTCGCCATTGCCGGTGCCGTCGCCATCGCCCTTCGCGGCGAAACAGTCAGCCCCCAGCCCTTCCTCTCCCAGCGAGAGCGACTGGGCGCGACAGATTGAGCCCTCCTTCGCTGACTGCCTGCAAGAATTAATACAGTGGGTGCCTTTGCCGCCAGAAGAAGCTTTTGCCTTCATTTCCAGAGCCGGCGGCTTGCCTCCTGAGTATGAGTCGGAGTGGGACGGAATATCGCCCTTTGTCGTTGCCAGCGTCTTGTGGAGCTTGTATTCCTTCCTCCGCACACCGGCAGACTACTGGGAAACCATCTGCACCGCCATCGCCGCCGGTGGGGACACCGACACCACCGCCGCAATGGCCGGTGCCATCAGCGGAGCCTACCTGGGACTGGACGCCATTCCCTCGGAACTGGCCCACCGGCTCACCGACCGGGGCACCTGGGGATATGTCCAGCTTGTCGAACTGGCCGAGAAATGCTACCAGTTAAAATGCACTCACTTTTAGCTGCTCCCGTCAGGTGGTTTCTCTATGATGGTCGTGTTTGATGATTTTTGGAGTAACGTCTCTCGCTACCCCCGCTACTTTCTCACCATCATCCTGGGCATCTTCTTTTTTGCCTTCGAGTGGCTCAAACCCCTGTTCAAGAACCCCGTCACCGCCGTCGCCCTCGTTGCCCTCATGGTGTCAAGCTTAATTTTTATCGTTTTGACACTTCGGGCCATGCTGGGTTTGACGCCGGTGTAAACTATACATTAGCAGGTCAGCGGATTTTTGATTCCAGATTGGCGCAAGGGCGCTGCATCTAAAAACTAACTACCCTGCCCCTTAGCACAAAAATTCTTTCTTCTCTTCCCCCGAGGGGCAGATTGTGGGGCAGATATCCGGACAGATTGTGCCACAGCCGGCGGGCTGTCACATCCCCTGTAACCGTTGCCCCACTCGACAGCCGGCAGCCCTGTCCGAGGCGGGTAAGGGAGCATCGAAAGTCCAACATTCAAAAGCTGACCGCATTCCAAACATTGCCCATACTGTATTACTGGGGGCGAAATTATGGCTACTACTCGTCGCGTTTCCCGCGTTGCTTCCCTAATCAAACGCGAAATCAGCCAAATGTTGCTCAGCGACATTAAAGACGATCGCGTGGGTGCCGGCATGGTCAGCGTCACCGACGTGGACGTATCTGGCGACCTGCAGCACGCCAAAATATTTGTCAGCATCTACGGCACAGAAGCAGCTCGTGCCGAGACAATGGCCGGCTTGAAAGCCGCCACCGGCTTCGTCCGCAGCGAACTCGGCCAGCGCATCCGCCTGCGCCGCACGCCTGAAGTCGTCTTTCTCGAAGACCGCTCCTTAGAGCGCGGCGACAGGATTCTCTCCCTGATCAACCAGCTCAGTCAAAATCGCCACACCGGCAATCCCGACGGAGCTGACACCGCTGAGGAATGGTCAGAGGACATCTCTGCTGAAGAAGAGGATTGACAAAATTGAATTTATCTGATACAATGCCGGCGCTTCCGGAACTGGACAGCCTCTCCCTAGAGCAGCAGGTAGCTCAGATGTTCGTGATTCGGGCGTCAGGCTACCTCTTTGACCACCAAATTCGCTATCCCGCCTGGGAACCGCCGGCAGCCGAGCTGCGCCACTTGGTCGAAGACCTGGGCGTGGGCGGCGTCTTGCTGCCGGTGGGCAATGCCGGCGACCTCCTGCTGCGCACGCAGCAGGTGCAATCTTGGGCGAAAATCCCCCTGCTGCTGGCGTCGGATATCGAAGAAGGCGTGGGCCAGCGGTTTGACGGAGCCACCTGGTTTCCGCCGCCAATGGCCATCGGGGCCGTGGCGGCCAAAGACCCCGCCCTCGCGGAACAGTACGCCGAAAAAATGGGCTATTTCACGGCGCAGGAAGCCCTGGCCCTTGGGTTGAACTGGGTGCTCGGGCCGGTGGTGGATGTGAATAATAATCCCGACAATCCGGTGATTAATGTCCGCTCTTTCGGGGAGACACCGGCAGCCGTCAGCACGCTGGCCACCGCTTTCATTCGGGGCGCTCACCAGTGGCCGGTTTTGACCGTGGCCAAGCACTTTCCCGGACATGGGGATACGGCGGTGGATTCCCATTTGGAGCTGCCGGTGCTCCCCCACTCGCCAGAACGGTTGCAAGAAATAGAACTGCCGCCTTTTATAGCAGCGATTGCTGCCGGTGCTGACGCGGTAATGAGCGCCCACTTGCTAATTAAATGTTGGGACTCTGAAAAACCGGCAACCCTGTCGCACCGGATTTTGACCGGCAAGCTCAGGGAAGAGCTGGGGTTTCAGGGGTTGATTGTCACAGACGCTTTGGTGATGGGCGCGATTGCCAACAAGTACGGGCCGAATGAAGCGCCAATCTTGGCCCTGGAAGCCGGTGCTGACATCCTGCTCATGCCGGTCGATCCTGCCGGTGCCATCAAAGCAGTGTGCGATGCGGTGGGTGCCGGTCGCATCTCCCCGGAACGGATTCGCGCCTCGGTAGAGCGGATCTGGCAAGCCAAATGCAAAATCTTCCAGCCGGAAGTGTCTAATGTGGAGACGCGACATGTCTCGTCTCTAGAAGAAACCGCGAGTGCCACAAACACCCCATCCGTTAGATTCGCTAGCACATCTGCCGCCCTGGCCCAGATCGCCACACCGGCAGTTACGGACACCGCTGCCAGCATCTTGCGGGATTCGATGAAATTCGGGGGTGCTCTGCCTTTGCCACCGGCACGCCAATCAGCTGGTGCTTTGCGCAACCTGATTGTACTCGACGATCTGTTCAACTGCGAGTTTCTCGGCCACCACACGCCGGCTTTCGCTTTCCCCACACAGTTGGGCTATGAATTGCAGGTGGTTGACCGGCACAGTGCCGGTGCTTCCGCAGATAAGGACACCGACCGGTTCTCCGCCACTTTGCTGCAGGTGTTCATTCGCGGCAATCCCTTCCGCAGCAGTGCCGGTGTCTCCGCTGTTGCCCGCGATTGGTTTAAGAAACTATTAAGAACCGGCGAGCTGCAGGCACTAGCGGTTTATGGTAGTCCTTACACCCTAGAGCAGTTGTTACCTAATATACCGGCACAATTCCCGTATGTGTTTTCCTACGGACAGCTGCCCCAAGCCCAGGCACTAGCTCTAGAAACCTTATTTGGTCTTTCCTATTCTCTCTCGCGCCACCCCTGAAGCTCGGGTACGCCGGTTCTTGTCCAGGGCGCACTAAACTCCGCAGGGCAATAGCAGGCAGCTGTGGGACGCAAAAGTTCCTTGACAAGCGCCACTATAACTGCTATCGCGAAACTGACAGCAGCAGCGGCCATCCGGGCCGCCAGGGCTGCTGTCAAAATTTTAATATTTCTTTAACCCACTTCAGTCGCATTTAGCGCCAGAATAGGAAAGATTCAGTATATATAGATACAAAAAGTGGCCATACTTGACCTGGAGAGGTGGGACTGTTTCCCAGACCTTACCGGGTTGTTTATCTCACCTCAGTAGCTGTACTGTCGGGCACTGTACTGTCGAGCACTGTTAGTTTGTAAATCAAGCTTGAAAGGATAATTATGTCTTTGTCTACCGTTCTGTACTCCATCGATGTCATCCAAGAGGAAGCAAGGCAGCTGGTGCGCAAGGGCATGGTCAGCCGCCAGCAACCCATCTACACCCTCTGCCAGCACATACCGGCTCGCGAGTGGGCGCTAGTAGAGTACGAACTCGAGCAGTCCAACTATTTGCTTAGGGACAGGATTGGGGATTTGCTCGGGCGTGAAGAGTGGGACAATGATTGAGGCTTAACCGGGCGTTGCGGTGCCAGTCGCCCCGGCTGGCCCTCGCCAACCGCGTGCCGCCGGCACTCCCCTCCCCCAGGGCAGATAGCCACCTTTTTAAGGTTTTGCCAACACCGGCCCCGCCCCACACCCCACATATTCCCTCATTCCCCAAAAACCCTACAGGTCTGTTTCAGATTAATCAACCGGATTTTACCTATTTTTTGTTTTGACAACACTTACGCACGCTAAAAATAAATAATTGAACTTTGACAATTTACGGTTAATCACTTTCAATCACCCCTTCAGGGGGTGCCGGTCTGACACAGGTTTTCCCTGAGAGCCCGCACTATGGCTGAGCCTGATTGATGTCCCGCACCGGCAAGGCAGCCGCCCCACATATTCCCCTTAACCCAAAACCCCCGCTCAGGTCTGTTTCAGATTGATTAACCGTATTTCACCTAATTTTTACTTCTACAGCTCTCACCCAGTGTACCAATCAAGAATTGAAATTTCGTGATTTACGGTTAATCACTTTTAATCACCCCTTCAGGGGGTGCCGGTTTAACTGACA
>JALOOK010000299.1 GCA_025454445.1 Oscillatoria sp. Prado101
GGCGATCCGGTTTTCCAGCGCTTCCAGTGGGGCGATCCGGTTTTCCAGCGCTTCCAGTGGGGCGATCCGGTTTTCCAGCGCTTCCAGTGGGGCGATCCGGTTTTCCAGCCGCGAGCGAGTCTCGGTGAGGTTGTTTGCCAGCCTTGCTAATTCGGCTTCTATCGGTTTCAAATCAGCCGGTGGTGGCGGAGGCGGAAGTTCGTCGATGCGCTCCCGAACCGCACTCAGAACACCGCGCAACTCTTCGAGCTGCTGCAGCGCTGTTGGCACCGTTTCTTCTGAAAGCTTGCTGACTTGTGAAGTCACAGCGGACAGCTGTCCTTTGATATCGGTCATGGCGCTGGCCACGGGTGCCACTAACTGCTCGAGAGACGCGACATCCTGCTTGAAAGCCCGATTGTTGACATCCTGCTCCAGTTGTGCTGCGGCAATTCTCAGCTCTTGCAGTTGCGGAGCGAGCAGCTCGGAAATCCGATCGGGTTGCTGCGCCACCTCCTGCTGCAGCCCGGCTACTGTTTCCGCCAGTCCCGCTGCAGCGCTCTGCAAGGACGCTACTTTGTCCACCAGCGGCACACCGCCTGCCTCGCCGCCAACCCACTCCCGCAAGCTGCCATACTGCTGGCGCAACTCGGTGATGTTTTCTCTGAGGGGATTGAGGTCAAGCGCTTCCAGGGGGGCAAGCCGGCGTTCCATTTCAGCTTTTGTTTCCCCAGTGGCGGCGGCGAGATTGGACAGTTCGGAGCGCACGCCGGTCAAATCAACGGGTTCTGGCGGGGGTGGGATCTCGTCAATCCGCCGGTTGACTTCGGCGAGGATTCTCCTGAAGGTTTCCGCCTCTTGTTTAGCGTTCGCCGCCAGCGTCTCTTCTCCCCGGATCACTTGCGCCCGCAGATCGTCGAGCTGCCCTCTGAGTTCTGGGACGCTGTCAGCAAAAGGTGCCACAATTTGCTGCAGGGTCAGGAAATCCTGCCTGGAGGTGAGATTCTTGGCCTCTTCTTGCAACTGGGCGAGAGCGTTACTTAACTCTGCCAGCTGCGGGTGCGGGTCGGGTATGCTGTTAACCTGGCGGTTGAGTTCTTCGAGATCAGCCCGCACCGACTCTGGCACTGCTGGGGGTTTAGACGCAATCTGCTCCAGATCTGCTTGCAGCTGAGACATTTTAGAGACTGCCAGCGCTAGGGACTCGCTGGAAGAAGCCAGCCCAGTTTCGAGATTTTCTACTTTTGATTTGGGGGAGAAATTATCCAGGCGAGCCGTGATGCCGGAAACTGTTTCCAGCAATTCGCCATAGCGCTTTTGCATGTTGGACAGTTCTTCCCGGACTGCGCTCACTGAGGAGCCACTGAACCGTTCCTGATTTCGCAGCTCTGCAGCAATGGCTTGTTTGACACCCGTGAGGTCTTCTTGGGTGGGCAATTGCCTGAGTGAGGTGCGCAGAGATTCCATATCTACTGACAGCTTTTGCTGAACTTGAAGCGCCGCCTCTGCAGGATTTTGCTCAGCGAACTGCTGCAATTTGCGCCGGTTGGCCATGTTCAGCGCCAGCGACACAGACACCGGCGCAGCCGCCAAGAGCACCTGTTGCGTCGCCGCCGCCGCAGCTGTCCCCGCAATTGCGCCGACGAGGGAGATATATTCCGCAATGTCTAGAAAGCTTTTTTTCATCAAACTTCACCACTCCTAATCCCGCCTGATTCCGCAATCCTATAGACTTTTATTTTGCTTCACTCGCCCGCGCCTTATCTTGCTCCTCACTGCCCGCTCCTAGCCGCCTGGTTTCTGAGAGTAACAGCTGTTTGTAAAACTTCTCAGCGCTGATTTCACAACTTATCAAATTTTTTGATAATTAATCTTCAAAAAGTCACGAAATCGAATTCAAGTAGGGAAGTGCTGAAAAACAACTGCTGCTGTGCGAAAAGCGCAAGAACACGCTTCCAAGCCACCGCCAGGGGCGCGGGCGAGCAGCTCGCCAGCACCTCCCGAACCGCACGCCGCTGGAAATCCCGAAGGACAGCGGCGAGGGAACGCCTGTGGCCAAAGGCGTTCTCTTGAAGCAGCCCCGGTTGGCAAGCTGCCAGAAGCGCCTGCCACCAGGTGGCAGGTGAGGGGAAAGGGACGTGGCGGGAAGCGAAAGCTATGCTCAATCATATCAAAAACAGGAGAAAGGAGCGGGCCGAGGCTGGCCCCGGTGCTGCCGGCAGGAGGTAAGCTGTTAGGCTTTTAATCTTCCTGTTTGCCCTAAGTCGGCGGAGCCGACAGGACAGCGTTCCCAGCGTGAGGCTGGGAACGAGAGGATAGAGATGGTGCAAATTCTATGCGCCATAGCTTAGATGCAGCGGGTTCGCCTCCTCAAAGCGCTGAATCAATTCTTCAATAATGCGGGGATCTGTGGTGCGTGCCCCCACCTCTGGCCGATCGGTGGAAACACCTGAGGTGAGTGCGTCGTGACTGCCCACCCAGGCAAATGTTCGATCGCACACCAAGAAATTCTCGTGAGTCCCCAGCAACTTCAGCCTGAACCGGCTGGGATATTCCCGCGCCAGCTTCAGCAACTCATCTACGGCGTCGTCAGAATCGCTGCCGTTCCCCCACCCGATATCAAGGCAGCACTGCCGGTCAAGCAGCGCCCGAATTTTCTGTAGGGTGTCGCTATCCAGCCGGTTTCTTTTCAGCCACGGACCGACAGCAATCAGCCGGCTGGCAGCGGTTTCCAGTGCCGTTTCTAGCAAGTTTTTGCTGCGGTCGCGCTCTTGAACCAGCTGGTATTCATAGGGCGGCTGGCTGACTTGAAGCCGCTGGTTAATCTCTTCTACCCAGCGATCGCCGGCGGCTTCAACCCGCGCTGGGATGCTGGCAATAGCAGTTTCCAGCTGTTGCTGCAAAGCGGTCATCTGAGCTTGCGAGTCACTCAGGGGAGGTAGCTGGTTGAGGTACTGTTGCAGGGCTACAATTATGCCGGTCAAATTTTCGATCTGCTCGAGTTCTGGGCGCGTCTTGAATTCTTCTTTCAAGGCGTCTAGCTGGATTTTCTGCCGCGCCACGAATTCCTCCAGCCCGTGTTGCAGCCCTTTGATCCCGTCAATTTCTGACGAAAGGTGGGTAAAGTTCTCGGAGGGGGAAATTTTTTCGGCTTCCCGCTCCAAGCGGGAAATCACTGCTTTTAAGGCTTCAGACCACTGCTGTTTGGCTGCTTCCAGACTGGAGAGCTCTCGGTCTAATTTGGTGAGCGCCGCTGCTGTTTGCTGGCCAGTCCGCTGCTCAAAGCGCTGCCGGTTGGCCAGATTCAGCGCCAGGGACAGAGACACCGGCACTGCGGCGTAGATGACTTGCTGGGAAACCGCAGCCACCGCTGTGCCGGCGACTGTGCCGGCGAGGGACACATACTCTGCAATTGCGAGCCAGTTGCGGCTGTTCATTGTTTTGCTATCTGGCAATTGTTAACTGTTAAATTTTATCGCGCTCGGCATGGGAGTGTCTGCGGGCTGGCACCCGTCACATCCTGTCTGGTGGGTTGCGCGCAATCAGGATGAGACGGTTGGCGAATTGATATGGGGTCAATACGGATTAATAATGAACCGCCCCCGTCAAGGAGCGCTAAGAAGGGAGAAGAAAGAGGATGAGGGATAGAAATCCCGGAACGCACCTTAGTGCTGGCAGCCTTCCTTGAATGAAATTAGAGGATTGACTAACAGGCCGGTGCTAGAAAATCAGGCTCAGCCGGCGTCTATCAGGCTTTTCCCGTCGCTGCTAGACGAGTTGCGCAGCCGTTCCAAAAACTCTCTATCCAGCTGACTGGCATTTTTCAACATCTCCAAGTCTTCCCGTTGCTTGCTCAGTTCTCGGATCATCCAAGGGTGACTGGGAACCTCCTTGTCAAGGATTTCATCTATGTTTTCAGGGAAGTTGTCACTGTAATAATATTCCGCATAGACCGCACTGTCAATTGTATCAAAAGCGATCTGTACTGCTTTCAGAATATGGCTTGGAGAAGGGTCGGGGCAGGCATCTAAAGTGTGAAGAATTGCACAGGCGGCAAACATCGCTTCCCCGCCGTACCTCGCACAGCCGAAGTCGTCCATGTGAGGGATTACATCTTCACTCTCACAAACTTCTATTAATTGAGAGATTCGCGCCGCATCTACTGGCGTTCCTCCCGCGATTTGCCAAATTTCATCCAGTGCGCTCCGCAACAGGGAGGGATTGCCCCAATTTTCCATCCTGTAAAAAGCGGTGTAAGTGGGAAACATCCTCTCGCAAACGCAAGCGGCAAACGCAATTCTGTGGGAGGGTAGCAGTGTCTCGAATTCTTTCTCTAAGTCATCTAATGGGGCGTAGATATTTTGAGCCATTGGCATTACCTTTCAAGGACGTGCGATCTTGGCTGAAACCTGGCAACTGCACCCCTAATTCCACTGTTGAAATGGGTCAGTCCTGAGGCATGTAAAAGTAGGGCGCTTCATCGGTATCTCACAGAAAGAGAGCGGCGAGCAACTGCCCGGACGGGCTAATCGCGAGCGAGATCACCGGTTTGCCAGCCTCCGCCAGAGTGTGCAGGAGCTTTCCACTGCCCATATCCCAAATTCTCACGGTGCCATCGGCACTGCCACTGAGCAGGGTCTGGCCATCGGGAGAGAAGATGGCAGAGTACACCGGCCCGGAATGCTCGGCCAGGGTGCCCAGCAGAGATGGGCCATAGCGCATCTGTCCGTTGCTGGGGATCTGCCACAGCTTGATGGTGCCGTCGCCATTGCCGCTGGCCAGGAGATTGCCCTGGGGGCTAAAAGCCAGCGACCAAACAAAGTCCAAATTTCCCGTCAGGCTGCAGAGAAATTCGCGGGCGGGCACGCTCCACAGCTGGATCGCACCCTCGCCGCCGCCACTGGCGAGGATCTGGCCGTCGGGGCTAAAGGCCACGGAATAGATGGGCCCTGAATACTCGGTCAGGCGGCTCTGCACGATGCCGCCGGTGAGCTGCCACAGTTTAATCGTCTGGTCAAAACTGCCAGACGCCAGAATTTGGCCATCGGGGCTAATGGCCACAGACCGCACGGAGCCGGTATGGCCGGTGAGGGTGTCGAGCAAAGTGCCGTCAGAGATTCGCCACAGCTTGATCGTCTCGTCCCAGCTGCCAGAAGCCAGAATCTCACCGCCTGGGCTGGTGACCACAGAAAAAACGCCCTTGGCGTGCCCGCTCAGGGTGTGGAGCAACTCGCCGGTGTGCAATCGCCAAATTTTCACAGTTTTGTCAAAACTGCCGCTGACCAGACGCTGGCCATCAGAGGTGATAGCAAGCGAGCTCACCCAGTCGGAATGCGCGGTTACGGTGCGGGCGATTCGCCAGCTCTCAATCGAGTCAGAGACAATTTTTGGCAGCACGACGGGTTTGGCCGGCACTGGGGCAGCAGCGGCGGGTGCCGGTGGGGCTGGGGGGAGCCGGTCGGGTTCAGCGATTTGGACGGCGGGCTGGGGCTGGGGTTTTTGCTCCCACCGGCGCTGCGCCACGGCGTCCACCTGGTTGGCCAAAGCCGCAAGGTTTTCCGAAAGCTGGGCAGTTGCCTTTTCCAAACGGTCAACGCGCTCCACCACTGACGAGCTGTTCAGGTAGTGGATGACGCTGCTCACCGATTCCTGCACGGTGGCGCACTGCTCTTGCAGCCCGGCAATATTTTGATAGAGCGGCTCCAGGTCGGGCCCTTGCTGCGGGCTTGCAGCACTCTGGATTTGCGCACCGGAAGCCATTCCCGCACCCTCAGCCGGTGGCGAGTGCCCGGACAGGGCGGGAGCCCGGGCGTGGAGCGATTCAATCTCTTCCGAGACTTGCTGCTGCAGCCGGGCAATGGCTGCAGTTGTCCGCCGCAAAGAAAGCTGGTCGCTGCGGTAGCGGTTGAGCAGGTTCAGGGAGACTGAGAGAGTCAGCGGGACAGCGGCAAAAACCACCTTCCCAGAGATTGCAGCCGCCACTGACCCGATGACGGAGCCTGCGACTGCGACATACTCCGCTATTTCTAGCCGATGAGGGGTGTTCCACATATAAAGAAAGCTCACCCTGTTTTTTGAATATAACAGTGACGCCTGCCGGTGGGAGGTTTTACAAGCGCAAAATCAGCCGCGCCAAGTTGAAATAAATTAGCACGCCCAAGACATCAACCGCTGTGGTGATAAACGGAGCCGACATCAGGGCGGGGTCTAGCTTCAAGGCGCGAAACAGGAAGGGGAGCGCCGAACCGGCCACAGAGGCCAAAATTGAAATCGCCACCAGACTGATCCCGACGGCGAAGGCTACCTCAAACTTGCCCTGGAGCAAGAAAGCCCAGACGGTGGCCACTGTGCCCAACATCGCTCCCAGAAAGGCACCGGCGATCCCCTCCCGCCAGATCACTTGCGCCGGCCCGAGGGCTCGAATGTCATCGGTGTTCAAACCGCGAATCACCACCGTGGACGACTGTGCGCCCACGTTGCCGCCGGTGCCGGTCAGCAAGGGGATAAACGCCGCCAGGGTAACCACTTGCTTGAGAATGTCTTCTTGGGATTTGATAATCGTGCCGGTGACGGTATTGGTGATCAGCAAAACGAACAGCCAGACGACCCGCTTGCGGGCGACGGTGAGCAAATTTGTCTGGAAATAATTGTCACCGCCGGATTGCACCCCGCCCAAGGCATAAATATCTTTGGTCGCTTCTTCCTCTAAGATATCGATCACGTCATCAACCGTAATCACCCCAACTAAACGTTGCTCGCTATCCACCACCGGCACCGCCAGAAAGTCATAGCGCTCAATCATTCGGGCGACTTCTTTTTGGTCGGTGTCCGTGTACACAAACACCACCTCGCGGGTCATAATTTCGCCAACAATTTGAGCCGGCCCGGCGATCACCAGATCCCGTAGCGAGACAATGCCGGTTAACTGGCGAGCCGTATCGGTGACGTACAGGTAATAAACGATCTCGGTGACCGGCGCTAAAGCCCGAATCCGCTCCAGCGCCGCAGTCACGGTGACGCTTTCTTTGAGAGCGATATACTCCGGTGTCATGATCCGCCCTGCTGTTCCCGCTTCGTAGCCCAGCAGCAGGGCGGTTGCCTGCCATTCCGAGGGCGAGAGCTGCTGGCGCAGACGCCGGACAAGTTTTGCCGGCAGCTCGTCAAAAAGCCGCGCCCGGTCATCGGGCGACATTTTGTCTACAATGTCGAGAACTTCCTGGCTTTTGAATTCCTCGATCAGCAGCTGCTGCACGCTGGAGTCGAGATATTCATATACTTCGATCGCCTCGGCTTTGGAGAGCAAGCGGAAGGCGAGCGCCTGCATCGTTTCTGGCAAGCTTCCGATGGCTTCTGCAATGTCCGGCGGCTGCACCGGCACCAGGATGGCTTTGGCTGCCTGGAGATCTCCTTGTTCGAGCAGCGCGGCGAGCTGGGAACAGACTAGATCCGGGATTTCTCGGCGCGAGATGGTTGGGAGGGGAGAGGATATATTGTTGTGCTCAGTCAAAGCCGACTCTCCTGATGCCTTCAAGTACGTTGCTGCATTTAGTTTAGATGTCGCTGGCGCAGCAAAGATCGAACCCGCCCAAGTTTAGGGCATCGCAGGCGCAGGGTTAACCGCTCGCCTCGCTCGCCCCAGATCGGGCGCATCCGGGTTTTCCGCCGACGCCCCCACTCAGGAGAGCCTGCGTCAGCAAAGCCCAGCCGATCCACCTTACCCCGATCTTGCAGCCACTGCCTTAAGTCCTTTTTAAGCTTTCCCCCCCGGAATCCCCGCTCTCTACTGGCGCGACTCCCACTGGCTTCACCGGCACCCCCAGAACCCCTATTCCAGCACCTGCCCCTCCGTCTGTCACGGCTGACCAAGGCTGGCCCGGGTCAGGCCACCCCCCAGGGCGAACAGGGGGAAGTTGGGAAGATGCCGGTTCCTCCCGGCACCTGTCCGCAAGCCGGTGCAAGCCCCCAAACCCTTGCCAGACGGGCGCTTCAAGAAATTTCCCCAAAATGATTGACGAAAAAATCAACGCCCGCTAATATGGAGTTAGTTGATGAAAAAGTCAACGAGGCCCAGCCGACCGCCGGCGGGCCAAAACCCACTCACCCAGTCACCTAATAGGGACAACTACCATGAACACACTGGCCCAACCAGACAGTAAAGCCAAGATTCTGGAAGCGTTCAATCAACTGATTGCCGAGAAGAAAAAGATCGGCTCCAAAGTTGCTACAAAAGAAGAAGAAGCCGCGAAGGAACAGAACAAGCAGCTGCTGGAAGTCGTCTCCACATACACGACAGACAGTATTGTAAAAGGTCTAGCGGACTTGCAATTGGAGTTTAGCAGCATCATCAGCGGGCTGTCTGATAAGTTAAGCAAAGAATCCTCCAAGCTAGATGAACTTAAGCGGGCGATAGAGATTGAAACCCAACAGCAGCAAGAGGTGGGGGAAACGCGACTCGTAGCGGACGCCCTGTATATATTAACTCAAGAACATCAAGAAAAATTAAAAGCTCTGGAAAAAGAGGCGGCCAGTTACCGTGAGGCTCTGGATAAAGACAAGGCAGAGAAAAGAAAGGCTTGGGAAAAAGAGCAAGAAGAATATGAAGCCAGCCTTCAAGAAGAGAGCGAGACTCTAACCAAAGATCGCCAAAAAGAAGCGGAAGATTACCAGTACAAAATAGAGCGCACGCGCAAGCTGGAGATGGATGAGTATGAAAATCGCGCCCGCCAACAAGAAAGAGAGCTGCAAGAAATCGAACAAGTTAATCAAAAACAGTGGGCAGATCGTGAAAAGTTTCTGGCGGACAATCAGGCGCAGCTTGAAGAATATCAGCAGAAAGTAGCGAGCATGCCTGAAGAACTGAATAAGGCAGAGGACGCAGCCCGGAAGAAGGCGATTGAAGAAGTCAGCCGAGATGCTAAAGTGAAAGCAGATTTGCTGGCGAAAGAATGGGAAAAGACGAAAGAAGGGTATGAATTGAAAGTGCAATCTCTGGAGCAGACGATTCAGAGACAGAACGAACAAATCGCCGATCTGTCCAAGCAACTCCAAGACACCATTAAGCAAGCTCAAGAACTCGCTATGCGAGCGTTTTATAGCACCTCTAATGGGGCTTCTCTGGAAAGAGCGAAAAGTTAGACAAAGAAACCGGGTTTCTTCAAGAAACCCGGTTTCTGGAGGACCCCAAGATGGCTGATATGCGAACCTTTGATTTAGGAGACAAACCATCATGGTAAAAAAAGTCACTAAGAGTGCGAAAGATCAGAATATAAAGGCACCGGAAGTCATTCGGGACAGCCAGCCCGAAGGGAAGCCGGCGCAGAAAGGGCAGCAAGCCGCCGCGACAAAATCAAGTAATAAGACCTCTGGAGATCCTGGGAAAATGAACGGTAAAACTGCGAACTTAAGCCAGCAAAAAATTGTGCAAACCCTTCAAGCGATTGAAAAGCTGCAATTGGGATTTGGCAGCGCCGCCAGCGAACTTTCTGAAAAACTCTCTTTGGAAGCTTCTCGGCTGCAAGAAATCAGGGAGTCTGTGGGGGAGGAAACCAAACAGTTACAAGAACTGCACAGCTTGGAATTTGCCGAATATAGCTTGGATAACCTGCTCCAGCAATATGAAGCGAGCGCCAAAACTTTTGTGGAGGAAGTCAGCCAGCGGCGGGAAGCTGTTGAGCAGGAAAAGTTGGAGCAAAAGAAGGCTTGGGATAAAGAGCAAGAGGAGCAGAAACGAGCGGTCAAAGAACGCAATGATTTGCGGCTGCAAACCCGCCAGCGGGACACGCAGGAATACCAGTATGATCTCAAGCAGCAGCGCCAGCGCGACGTAGAGGAATACGATTTGCGAAAGAAGGGCTTATATAAGGCTCTGGAAGAAGCCAAGCAAGCGAAAGAGAAAGAGTGGGCTGTTCGGGAGAAAGGAATTGCTGAGCGAGAAAAACAATTTGAAGAGGCTAAGACGAAATTTGAAGCCTTTGTTAAAGAGAAAGAAGCTGCTATTAAGAAGGGGACAGAAGAGGGGCGGGGAATCGCCAGCTACCAAGCGAAGGTTAAGGCAGATTTGGAGGCCAAGGAAGTAGAGGGTCAAAAGCGCATCTATGAACTGCGTCTGCAATCTCTGGAACAGACTATTCAAAATCAAGAAGCGCGGCTTGCCAGTCTTTCTAAACAGCTCGAATCCGCTCTCAAACAGGTTCAGGATTTGGCTGTCAAGGCTATCGAAGGTGCCTCGAATTTGAATTCGTCTCAGGTTCTTAAAGAAATCGCCCTGGAGCAAGCGAAAACTATACAGAAAAGCAAATAAACGGCTGTCAAGGGGCAATTGATGAGTTGCTCCGCTATCCCCCTCACCGGCGCTCCTATTGAGTGCCGCGTAAATTTCAGAACCCCGGTTTCTTTGAGAAACCGGGGTTCTGGGCAAAAGCGCAGTTGCGCAAATCATTTAGAACTGCTATAATAATCTAAGTTGCTACTTAAGGAGGCAGTGCCTCCTTAACAGCGTTCCCAGCTGCCATGCTGGGAACGAGGAACCGCCGGCTAAAGCCCAACTACAAACCTTTTTGGGCTGAAGCCCAACTACGAACCTTTTGGGCTGAAGCCCAACTACGAACCTTTTGGGCTGAAGCCCAACTACGAACCTTTTGGGCTGAAGCCC
>JALOOK010000300.1 GCA_025454445.1 Oscillatoria sp. Prado101
AAAATCCAGGAGTCAATCGTGCCGGCTAAGATATTAGCCAGCTTGACAGGAGAGTTTTGCTTCTGAAGACACTCCAGCAACCAAGCGAGTTTTGTGGCAGAAAAGTAGGCGTCTAACACTAAGCCCGTGCGCTCCCAGATGTCTGGGGCGCAACCGCGCTCTGTTAATTGATGGCACAGGGGGGCGGTGCGCCGGTCTTGCCAAACGATAGCATTGTGCAAGGGTCGCCCTGTGGTTTTGTCCCACAGCAGGCAGGTTTCTCGCTGCACCGAGATCCCAATCGCCGCTACCTCCGCTACAGCTATTCCCGCTTTCTGCAAAGCAGTCCGCATCGCCCAACAGGTGTCGCGCCAAATTTCTTCTGGATCGTGTTCTAGCCACCCGGGCTGCGGGTAATATTGAGTCAGTTCTTTGTAGGCAGAACTAACAATTTTTCCTTCCGCATTGAACAGCATCGCCCGATTGCCGGTGGTGCCGAGGTCTAGAGCCAGAATGTAGCCTTGAGTAAATCCACTCATCGTCTGCTGGTGTCAGTTATTGGTTTCTTTTCCATTGTGCCCGTGCGAGTGTGCTTTTACTCTGGGAACGAGAAAAAGCAACCGCCCCCAACAACAATTATCCGCGAGCGCAGTTTCCCCGGCTGCGCTCGCGGTTTTGCTCTCGTCACCAGTAGAGACGGACTAAATTACGTCTCTACCTGCTTTTTTAGGAGGAATTCACCCAAACCCACAAAATTGCTCAGGATTTCGGAGCCGGTTTAGGGGCTGGAGGGGGTTCAGGGGGACTCAGATCAGGAGCCAGTTCCTTAACTCCTTCGCTCACAGCTTCTAGCGCAGGCGAAATTTCTGCCCCAGGGATTGCGCCAGAGCTTTCACCCAAATGAATTTTCACCACTCGGCGCTGCGCTTCTTGCACCTTAGGCAGAGTCAGTGTCAAAATGCCATTCTTGTAATCGGCTTTCACCATATCGTTCTGAACCGGCACAGGCAAAGGAATCGTCCGCTCAAATTTCCCGTAACGGAATTACGACCGGAAACAACCTGTGTCTTCCGCCTTGCTTGCGTAGCGGTGTTCTCCGGCAATATAAACGCTGTCCTGAGTGACTCGGACATCCAAATTCTTCGGTTCTATACCGGGGATTTGCGCCCGCAGGAAGAGGTTGTCATCCGTATCTTGGAGTTCAACTTCGGGAAACAAAGCCATCTCGGACTCGCGCCTGCTGCCTGACAGTTCCTCAAACAGTTCGTCAAACTGACGGCGCAGCGTTTCTATTTCCCTGAATGGTTGCCAACGTATTACTGTCATACGTTCAGTTACCTCCGTTCCAGTAAACAGCTTCTCTATTTTTGTGTGGATAGCAGCCAATCAGCTTACAGCCTGTTTGGCTATCATCCGAGCGCCATCGAGAAACCAACCGACCGGACACAATCAAACCAGTTAAGCTGTGAGAGTGGCTGCTAATAACTCACGGCTATCGAGTAGCTGAGATGATCGCTACTGGTTGAATCGCTCACGATTTAATTATCTCTCCATCAAGAATTCAGCTAGTTGGGAAAACCCTACCCTGTAAGTGGTATTGACCGCACTTTTTCGGAGAAACACTGCCGGCGGCAGCTTGACGCCAATTCAGGACTATTGTTGTGGCTGGCGATTCCCAAAATTTTTGCAGTAGTCTCACACCTTCGCACCCTTTTTGAGCAGCCAGACAGCCCTTCATTGCCGTGATGTGCGCGGAAACTAACCCTGCCTTGACGGTAATCTTTTTTGGTATTTTAATCTTGGGCATCATCGCCAGATCGCCAGATCGCCAGATCGCCAGATCGCCAGATCGCCAGATCGCCAGATCGCCAGATCGCCAGATCGCATTGGGGCATCTGCGCATGGGGCATGATCGCATGCTTCTGTGAGTCTTCCATGATGCGCCATGCCATGAGCGCCATGCTATGAGCGCCATGCCATTAATGTCCGTTCCCCATAATGACTACTGCTATAGCCTGCGTTCAGAACTAAACTACGGTTTTTATGCCCAAAAAATATCTTAGTAAATATCCCAAGAATAGACTTATTATTTCTGATAAATAATAAGCATAGCAATTCTATAATTTTTTTTAGGTTGGAATTGGCTTATTTTCGGGGGCAAGTGTAAATTAACAGCAATATGCCTCAACTAGCGATAGCAGCCAGCTTAAAATCAGGATAAATATCTCGGATAAGCAGGGTATATTTATAAACCGGCCCCTACCAAAAGGTTTCATCCGCAGGGGCGGTTTAGCGAGAAATATAGCGGTTTTCATCCGAGGTGAGGTACTGAGAAACCCGGTGAGCGTAGGGGCGGGCCCTTCCTTCCGGGTTTCTGGCATGTACTTCATCCAACTGAAAACCGCTATATATAGCAGTATTCACGCGCGGTTAGGACATGGAGATCATCGCCAGATCGCATCATCGCATTGGACATTGGGCATCATCGCATTGGGCAAAAAGCTGTGAGTCTTTCCCATGCGCATGAGCCCCATGCGCATGAGCCCCAGGCGCCTGGGGCCATGCGCCTGGGGCCATGCGCCTGGGGCGTGAGCGCCATGCCATTAATGTCCTAAAATATTCCAGCCTGCCATCCCAACCTTTTGACAGGCTGCAGACCGGCTAAACAGTTTTAAATGGCCTATCCGTTAGCTGCTGTTAATTGCCGTCTCTACTACCAGACGACCGGCTTTCTTGAGATTGGGGCAATTGCTTGACTTTTTGCACTTTTTACCCATTGCCGCCGGTAGCATCTGATGCGGCTGCCGCCGCTTGTGGTGGGGGCAAGCTTGCATAGCGAGTATAGGGCGGTTCTCAGTTGCACAAACCGCAGGAAAAGAAACTTAACCCCCCAGCCAACGCAGTGGCTCCCCTCCCCTTAAAGGGGAGGAGTTGGGGGAGAGGTCAATCTGTAGCGCATCACACTGAAAATCCCTGTATGTAACAGTGCCAATCAGCTGATGCCCGCAATCAGCATCAGAAAACTTCACTTCAGACCGGCTGAAAGCCAGAAAAGCCGAGCTGGGAAACAGCCGGCCCTCCGCACCTGTAATGCCGCGTTCATAAAAGAGTAGTTTGCCGCACGGGCGTGGGAGTGCGGCTGTGCGCGGACAGTGCCAAAGGCAATACGGGTGAGAGAAAGGATGGCAGTGTGCGGTTGAAGTTTCCGCCGATATAGCACAGAGAAGAGCGGATTGGGCATCTTTGTTCATGCGAGCGCTTGCCCACAGGATTAGCGCTCCTCTCTGACTAGAAAGGTTTGATGTAGTTTGATGTCGCTAGAGGTGTGCTCAACTTTTCGGTTGGCGACACACTCCGGCCATCCTCCGCGCTCGCCGCCTGAACTTCTAGGGAACCGGGCTGACATCTGTAACAGAAAATTGTCGCGGTTCCCTGACAGAGAGTTGCAATGGTTTAGAGGGCCCGTCTGAAAGCGGGGTGGGGGGAATTTTTTCATCTGTCTTCCTCCCGGTCGCCCCTCTGACAGGCCATCGCCGTAATCGGAAAGGAAAGGGAGGCCAAGGAGCAGGCGCTTCTCAAGCAACAGCAGGGGTTTCTTCGCCGGATTCCGACTCTTCAGCGAGAGCGGATTCACCTACATAGATGAGGTGAATATGTTTGTAGCCCAGGCGGATTTCAAACTGATCCCCTGGCTTGAGTCCCATCTCTTTAGTGTAATTTGACCCAATTACCAGCTGACCATTTTTGTGGACACTGACGCGATAAGTCGCTTCGCGTCCCCGGCCATCTTTGGTTCCCGTTGGGTCTAAGGCAATCCCCTTAGCCGCCAGCACCGCGTCGTAAAAATCGGTGAGATTGACTTTGACATTGCCACTGGAGCTGGTGCTGTAGTATCCGCAGCGCTTTGCTGTTTCCCGGCGGGGCAGGTGGGAAAGCTCTTTGACTTTTTGCAGGAGCGCCTTCCCGGTAAGGGTTGGGTATTCTTGTTCTGGTGCCATAGGTTCTCCGAAAATTGTTCTTGGATCTCGCGACAATCTAATTTAAGCAAAAATAGGTGCTGTTTGACAATAGGGTTTTTCGGGAAAAGCCAAAAAAGCAGCCGGCAATGGGGGCAACGGGTCAAGTCAGACTCAGATTGCCCTCCTTGCTTGGCAGGCGGGGCGTTGCCGGACTTATGCCTTGGAATGTTGCGGCGGTTTTGCGTCCCCTCCTTGTTTTGCCGCTAGCGCAACCAGGAGTTGCGCTTTTCCGGGGTTGCCGGAAGGAATTGTAAAGAAGTTCTCGCAGTTTTCAACAGAGGCGCTCTCATGGGGAGCCCCTAAACTGTTGAAGTTGTCTGGAAGCGGTCGCCCTTTTTCGCGGATGGAGAGCGCCACGCCTTTACAGCTGGCTTTAAGACCAGGTAAACCCAATCGGGTGCCAGCCGGTGGGTGCGGAGTGCTCTTGGGGTCTTGCCGCAGGTAGGGTTCCTTGGAATTACGTCAGGGGCGAGCCTTCTATACCACAGAGTGCCGGCGAGACTAGACTGTCCAAAAAAGGCTCCCCCTTTGATAATATTACGTCCAGTTGATTTTCCAGCCAGCGGGATTGAGGGCATCGGGCGGCGGGGGGGAAGAGGATTGAGGGGCAGGGGATCTCGAGGGGGAGAGGAATTAATTGCGGTCAATTGACCGGACACTATATAAACTAGCAATTCCGGGGAGACGGCGGAATGGGGGAGGAGAAATTTTCTGCGATTGCTGGCAGGCGCAGACGCTTCCCACCCAGTCCTCAACAGGCAGCTGTGTCAGGACTTCTCCGAAATCGGCACTCCCGGAAGGCTCGCCTCCTCCCCCGGAAGGCAGGTTTTTTTCCCTTCAACAGCGCCCAAACACCACCGATTCAGGGAGCCCAAAGGCAAGCGCCACAAGAGGAGCAATCCGCACAGCTTGCAGGGCACCGGCAGCTGGCTGTCAGCCGGTGCTGACGCCCGCTGCCAGTCATGGTGATCTTCAGACAATTCCAAGCAAGCAACTCGCCCACCTCGCAACGCCCAACCCCACTGGCAGCAAGCGTACTCGCGGGCGTGTTTAGCCGCACAGAAATGCCACATTTGAGCCGAACTTCACCGGCCATACTGCCTAGCCCCTGCGTGGCCCCCCTGTGATCTGGTCTCAGCTGAATTTACCTTAAAAAAGACCCTCACCCCCATTCCCACACCCAAAATGGGAGAGGGGAGAAAAAATCCAGTCTTTTTCTCACTCCCCCTCACCCCAAAGTGGGAGAGGAGGGCTAGGGGCACCCTCTGGAAATTGGGAGAGAGGGGGGTGAGGGGGTGGGAAGTGCGGGTCAGCCACAGACATGAGATTAGATGAGTATTTTTTCTCGGCGCTCCTCCCGTCAAGCGCCAAAGAAAATTGCTCTTGTGAAGCATGCGAAACTGGCAAGCGCTGTCGCCCCACACAGGAGGCGATGGATGTCAGCCGGCAACAGACCGGGCCTTTCAAAGGGTATGGAGCGCCGGCTTTGAGGATATCCTTTTTGCTAAAGTGCGGATTTAGGCTCCTCAGTCAAGCCGGCACTGTCGGGCCAGCAGCACTAATAATAGCAGCCGGTCATGATCGGGTGTGCCGGCATAAAGAAAGTCTTTATCTTATAAGAAGTCACAGGAGCATATAATATTGATCGCGCCCACCGCGCTCGCGCTCTGGTGCGGCATTCCTCGCACAGGGGAATTCGCTCGCCACAGGGCGCAGATTTCCGGTTGCCATTCAGCCGCTGTGGCAGACGGGCAGCACTTTCTGCTAGCCCCAGTTCCCGCAGGTGCGGCTTTTGGCACCCTGCGAGATCCCAAACGGGGAAAAAGCCCGTAAGGGTGGGCAGCGCTGTTGGATATCGCCCGCCCGCCCCAACACTCGCCATCTATCTGGTTTATATTTGGACTGGAGTCAGCCAGCCGGCGCTTTGCCCGCCTTTCCCGAGGTGGCTGCAGTCTTTTTCTCCGGTTCGGGATCGGCAAAGGCCGGTTTGAGCAATTTCCAAGCCTCTTCTGCCTCTGGCAGCAATTTGTCGAACTCTACTTTGGCCGATGCTAAGCTGCTTAAGGTTTTCGCAAAAGCCTTATCTTGAGCCAGCTGGATTTGTTCAGGGCTTAAAGGCGTCATCGAAAACACGGCTTCAATCAGCGCCATATATTCGCTCGCCTTTTTCTGCTGCTCTTGCAAATCC
>JALOOK010000301.1 GCA_025454445.1 Oscillatoria sp. Prado101
GACCAACCACTTCCTGTCCTTGAACGTCCAAGAAAAAAGTGGCTGCACCCAGCGCCAGAGCCAAGCAACCGAAACGCAGGGGCAATCTTGTTAATTTTAACCGTCAGCCCGATGACCGTCCAACTCGAAGTGCCGTCGGATGTCAGCCCAAGGTGTGTGAAGACCCAGACATTCGCACAGTTCCTTACAGGAGTCGAAGCTTCAGGCCATCGCTTTACCCTGTCTGAGAAGCAGTGATGGTAAAGCATAAAAGGCTGACGCTCAAAAGGTTTCACCTCCTTTTTTATGCTCTTTCGTCAGTCAGTGCCCAGGTGGGGCAGGTGGGGCAAGCGGTTGGTAATGCTGAGCCGATACTGGTTCAAGCGTTTAATCTCGGTTGCCATTGCCAAATTCTATCTTACGTGATTAAACTGCCACAGTTAATCTTTTAACAATTTCTCAAGGTTTTTCCAATGCGTCTTCACTCCTAGTGACACCCAAAAATTAGCCTATGGCCATAATCAAAAGAGTGGGTGCAGCAAGCGCAGTGATGGTAAAGCATAAAAGGCTGACGCTCAGAGGGTTTGACCTCCTTTTTTCTGGACTTTCGTCAGTCAGTGCCCCGGTGGGGCAAGCGGTTAATAAAGCTTGGCCAAAAGGGTTTAGATCGTTTAATCTCGGTTGGCCATCAAGAAGCGCACAGGCAGCAAAAAAGCCTCAGACCGCATCTGAGTTTTGCAAATCCACCCAAAGATAGATATGCACCGCACGACTTGAGTGCTTTTTTCCACTACCTTGGGGAAATGCAGTAACCGGCGAGAGAGCAGCACGCCAGCACCGGCAGCCTCTCCCCATAATTGGCCCTATTTAGTCTAGTCCCAGCCGCACTTCTCTATATATAGGAGCAGTCATATTGGGCGCGGACATCAGTGGCCTAGGGATAAAAGGCGTGGGACAGGCGTCTCGCATGTCTTACTGTCCTCACCGAGCGTGAATACTGCTATATATAGGTGCTCCCCTGCCGCCGGAACTCGCCCACCGCCGCCTGCCAGTGGCCTATCTGGCAGAGCAGTTCAGCCCATTTCCAGCGTTTCTTCCATCCTTGGCAGTGGCCCTATTTAGTCCAGTCCCAGCCGAATTTCTCCATATATATAGGTGCTCCCCCTGCCGCCTGGACTCGCCCACCGCCGCCTGCCAGTGGCCTATCTGGCAGAGCAGTTCAGCCCATTTCCAGCGTTTCTTCCATCCTTGGCAGTGATCCTGCCGACTTTGAGATCCAGTCCAGCGGCTATCCTTATTTCAGAGTGCGGGCGCGGTATCCAAGGGGTTCACCCCACATAAGAGCCGGTGGGGGCGGGTTTGTTCGAGATATCTGCCAGCAGGTCAAGCCAGCTGGCACTAGCGAGAACCCTACAGCCTCGCAAACCGGACTCGCAGACCATCTTTAGGGTGCCGAGTGGGAATCCGCACCGCCTCCAGACTCTGACCGGCGAGCAACTCCCACTGATACTCCCTCAATAAATGCGCCGCCACAATTTTCATCTCCAGCTTAGCAAAGGCAATTCCAATACAAACGCGGGGACCGCCGCCAAACCCAATCAAACTGAAAGGGCGCTTTTTGTGTTCCTGCCGGCCTGGACTGAACCGGTCGGGGTCAAATTTTTCCGGTTCGGGGTAAACATCAGGCAGCCGGTGCGTCGTAACAATAGAATACTGCAGTTGCCAGCCAGTTGGCACATAATAGCCGTTGAACTCAAACGGCTTCACCACCCCACGGAACCCCCCACCCACCGGCGGGTGCAGTCGCTCAATTTCCAACAGAATTTGCTCCAAATAAGGCATTTGTCCCAGCTGTTCCAAATTCAGCGGGCCGATTTGCGCCAGGTTCATCTGCTCTTCTCGGGCGCGTCGCAACACCTCCGGATTTCGCCCCAACTCCAAACACAACCAAGTTAACATTGAAGTGGTCGTTTCATGGCCGGCAAACAACATCAACATAGCTTGAGCAATCAGTTCTTTCTCGCTCAGGCAATTGCCTTCCTCATCACGGGCTTGTATCAGCAAGCTGAGAACATCCTTAGTGGGGTTTTGCCGGCGATCCTCGACAACTTTGGCGATCTGTTCTAGCAGCTGGTCGCGGGCTGCGATCGCCTTGCCGAATTTTGTCCAGGGCAAGCGCAAAGGGAAAATCGAAAAGAAACCATTCGTCAGCGTCGAAAACAGCCGGCTGAGTCGCGCCACCTCGGCACCAGGAGTTGCCCCCACCAGCAGCTGGCTGGCAATATCAAACGTTAATTGCTTAAACTGATCAAACCAAGTGAACTCCCCTTTTTCCTGCCACCGGCACAGATAGCTTTGGGCAATCGACTCCATCGTCCCCACATAGCCTGCCAGCGCCGGTCCGTGCAGCGCCGGCATCATCAGCCGCCGGTTGCGCCGGTGTTCCTCCCCATCTTGCAGAAATAGGGATTCCCCGAGCAGAATCTTAAACGTATCAGGCCAACCTTCGCGCCAGGAAAAATAATCGAAATGACTCGCCAGGACAGCCTCAACCGCTTCCGGGCCAACCATAAATACAGTCGGTTTGCCCAGCAGCCGAGTTTTAAAAACGGGCCCGTACTGGGCGTAACACTTGTTGATATAGTCCTGGTCGAACAGAAATTGGAGAGTTTGGCCAATCACCGGCAAACCCATCTCGCCGGGAGGAAGTTGTTCGCTAGGCATAAGACAGCTATTTACACTTTCCTCCAGCCTATCAGCTAAAGTGCCGCAAAAGCATCCCCAGCCCCCATAAAAAAGAAGCCCCACAAGGCGCGGGCGGCACACATGGGGCTGTTGACGCAGTGAGGAAGTATCTTATCGTTTCTAGTTAGCCACAGAAATCTGCCTCACCGAATTGTCTTAACAACTTCTTAAGTTTAAGGGCAAGATTTACCAAGATTTTAGGTTAATCTTACCCAAAAACAAAATATTTAACCCTGTCTTTCTCCTGACTAGCTGTACTGCCGGCTACTTTTGAGGCACCAATTTGGCAGAATCCAGATTGATAAAGGGCAGAGCACCGTTCCCCCCAAAAACCGCCGGGAAATGGCCATCCCATTTCTCAATCGCCTGCTTTTGCAGAATTTCCGGCGTCAGATTTTCCCGCAGCAGTCGCTGCGCCTCCGCCTGACCTTGGGCGCGGTTAACTTCCGCTTCCGCCTCCTTAGTAGCCTTCAGCGCTACAAACTCCGCCCGCTTGGCATCTTGTTCAGCGATTTGCTTAGCCTCAACCGCCTCCCTGAACCTGTCAGAAAAATGGATATTAACCAGAGAAATGTCATCCACCACCAAATTATAATTAGCCAGTCGCGTTGTCAATTGCTCGTCAATCCCAGCTTTCACCTCTCCCCGCTTCGTAATAATTTGCTCCGCCGTGTACTGCGCCATCACCGCTTTCAGCACTTCTTCAATCGCCGGGTTGATAATCCGCTGGACAATCTGCCCCTCATCACCTATTTGCTGAAAAACAGTATTAGCCCGTTCCGGAAAAATATGCCAGTTTAGGGCCACATCCGTGTACACGTCCTGCAAATCTTTCGAGGCAGCCTCAGCAGGAACTTGATGTTTCTGCACCCGCACGCTCAGCCTCTGAACCGAATTAACAACCGGCACAATCAGGTGAATCCCCTCACTGAGAACCCTGTCCTGAACCTCCCCGAACTTCAAGACAACACCCCGCTCGCCGGCATTCACAATTGCGAACGGCTGGAAAACAATTACCGCCAGCACTAGCAGCGCCGCCACAGCACTAGAAATATAAACTGAACTCGTCGATTTCATAACCTGCCTAAATTTTTTTCTCGTTTCCGGGGCGGAAGGGCCCGCCCCTACAGACCGGGAACCCAGACCTGAGAGGATCTGCCTCTCACTGACTGGAGGCTGTAGCCTCCTGCAGGGCAACTCTCTTCTTGGCGTCCGAGGGCGTCTACCCTACGGGAAGCCGTATGCCTTAGGCATTCCCGTAGGGTACCGCGCGTCTATGGCGGTTCATTCTTTACTGAACTACCGCTTAGCAGCCGGCCCATTCAAAGACCCCGTATCGATATTAATAAACGGTAGCGCACCGCTGCCACCCATCACCATCGGAAAACGGCCATCCCATTTTTCAATCGCTTGCTTTTGCAGCAAGTCCGGCGTCAAAGTCTGCCGCTGCAATCGCTGCGCCTCGGCTTGACCTCTGGCGCGGTTGATTTCCGCCTGCGCTTCCTGCTTAGCTTTCAGGGCGATAAACTCCGCCCGTTTCGCTTCTTGCTCAGCAATCTGCTTGGCTTCAATCGCTTTGGCAAATTCTGGGGAGAAAGACACATTCACCAAAGACACATCATCCACTAGAACCCCGTAAGCGGCTAACCTGTCTTTAAGCCGGCTGTCAATTTCTTGCTTCAGTTCGGTGCGCTTGGTGATGATTTCCTCAGCGTTCTTTTTTGCAGCTGCAGCCTTGACCACTTCCGAAACAGCCGGCGAGATAATCCGATTCACAATTTCTGTTTCATCCCCCAGCCGCTGGAAAACCTCATTCACGCGATTGGGGTCAATGTGCCAGTTGAGAGCCACATCGGTTTTCACATCTTGCAAATCCCTAGATGCCGCTTCGGCGTTCACGTCGTTTTTCTGCACGCGAACGCTGAGTTTTTTCACCGAGGTAACCACCGGCACAATAAAGTGAAGCCCCTCATCCAAAACCTTGTTCTGAACTTTTCCGAATTTCATAACTGCACCCCTCTCGCCGGCATTAACAATCACAAAAGGTCTGAAAATAATCGCCGTCAGCAGCAGGACAATCCCCCCGCTAATGTACAGGGCCGTCTTATATGCATCACTAATATCTGCGGTTTTCATGTTTCGCTAAACTCCAGAATATGACGAGGCCGCACAAACGCTGTTCCCTAGGGTTTTCAGGTAAAAATATCGCTCAACTCAGATGTTGCCCTACAAAAAATATGCTATAATTTGAGTGATTTATCTCCTGATGTGGTAAGGGCGCGGTGGCAGGTGGCGCTGTGGCAAGTGGAACGGCGTCGGGTGTCCCTCCAACCGCAAACCTCTTACCCTCAGCCCTAACCCCTAACTCCTAAAACCCTGTGACTCTGAATTTAGTTTAACCAATATGCAGATTAACCAGCGTCACCCTTGGCCCCTCACCACAGAGGAGGCAATCGCAATCCAGCAGCAGCTGCGCCAGTCCGTGATTGCGGAAGACCAGCTCGGGCCAGTGCGCTATGTGGCCGGTGTCGATGTTGGCTACAATCTGGCAAAGAATATCACTCGCGCCGCTGTCGCTGTGCTCAGCTTTCCCGACTTGCAGCTGGTCGAACACGCGATCGCCCACCGCCCCACAACCTTTCCCTACATTCCCGGTTTCCTCTCCTTCCGAGAAGTGCCGGCAGTCCTCGACGCCCTGGAAAAGCTCAACCTCACCCCGGACTTGCTGCTCTGTGATGGCCAAGGCATCGCCCACCCCCGCCGGTTTGGCATTGCCTGCCATTTGGGCGTACTGACCAATTTACCTGCTATCGGCGTCGCTAAGTCCCTGTTGGTTGGCAAACACGACGAGTTGCCGATGCGCCGAGGCAGCTGGCAACCCCTGATCCACCAGGGCGAGATGATCGGCGCAGTCCTCAGAACCCGCAGCGGAGTCAAGCCGGTGTATGTTTCCACCGGCCACCACATCAGCTTGACAACTGCCATTGATTATGTTATGCGCTGCACGCCCAAATACCGGCTGCCGGAGACAACCCGCTGGGCGGACAAACTGGCATCCGGGTAAATGCGATTAGTTTTAACCTCGTGAAAATTACACAATTTCCGTTTAAACAGTTTGGATGCACCTCCGGGGTGGGGGAGAACCCGAATCTTCTCTTTTCCTGGCCTTGCCGGGGCGCATTCAAAGTATTCAAGCGTATAAATAAAAAGTTACACAGCTAAAGCGCTTGTTTGACAAGCGTTACAGGGTTAAAAATTCCAGAATTTCCGTTTAAACAGTTTGGACGCACCACCGGGGTGGGGGAGAACCCGAATCTTCTCTTTTCCTGGCCCCGCCGGGGCGCATTCAAAGTATTCAAGCGTATTTATTAAAAATAACACAGCTAAAGCGCTTGTTTGACAAGCGTTACAGGGTTAAAAATTACACAATTTCCGTTTAAACAGTTTGGAGGCACCTCCGGG
>JALOOK010000302.1 GCA_025454445.1 Oscillatoria sp. Prado101
GAAAAACGAAACCCACTCACGTCCGTTCCTCGACCGGCGGACAACTAAGAGGATTATGGTATTGACTCGCCCTGCAGGGGTTGAAAATTCTGGCCGCAAATATTTGCCAGATCAGGCCGCCGCATCAGAATCGCGCTCACCCAACCAGGAACTTATGCCGCTCACAGCCCGGGTGAACCGCCTTGACCGCCTGGAAATTGGGGGCTGTGACGTGACGGCTCTGGTTGAGCGATTTGGCTCGCCGCTTTATATTGTCGATGAGCAAACCCTGCGGACGGCTTGCCGGCAGTACCGGGAGGCTCTGGAGCGCTACTATCCAGGCCAATCGCAAGTCCTCTACGCTTCTAAGGCTTGGAGCTGTTTGGCCATTGGCGCGGTGGTGGCCCAAGAAGGTTTGGGGATTGATGTGGTGTCAGGCGGAGAACTGCACACCGCCCTCACAGCCGGTGTCAGCCCGGACAAGATATATTTTCACGGCAACAACAAATCCCGTGAGGAGCTCCAGCTGGCTGTGGAAACCGGCTGCACTGTGGTGGCGGACAACTGGCTGGATTTGTCCACAACAGCAGACATTTCTAAGAAGGCTAGCCAACCCGTGCGCATCATGCTGCGGTTTACCCCGGGCATTGAGTGTCACACCCACGAGTACATCCGCACCGGCCATTTGGACAGCAAATTTGGCTTTGACCCCGACTGTGCGGACGAGGTATTTAGTTTTGTCAGCCAGCAACCTGCTCTATCGTGCACCGGTCTGCACGCCCACATTGGCTCCCAGATTTTTGAACTGCAACCCCATGCGGATCTCGCCGGTGTGTTGGTGCAGTGGCTCCAGAAAGCGGCCCAGTACGGGCTGCCGGTGGGGGAACTGAATGTGGGTGGCGGTTTGGGGATTCGCTATACGGAATCGGACAACCCGCCTAGCATAGACGCCTGGGTGAAAACCGTGTGCGTTTCGATTGCCGGCGCACTCCAGTCCGAGGGTCTGCCGCTGCCGAAGTTGCTGTGCGAGCCAGGGCGGTCAATCGCTGGCCCTGCTTGTGTGACGGCTTACACTGTTGGCAGCCAGAAAGCGATTCCGGGAATTCGCACTTACCTGTCGGTGGATGGGGGCATGTCGGACAATCCCCGTCCGATCACTTATCAAGCCGTCTACCGCGCCGTGGTGGCCAACCGTATGGGTGAGCCCTTGACGGAGAAGGTTACGGTTGCCGGCAAACACTGCGAGTCCGGAGACATCCTGATTCAAGAAGCCCAGCTGCCCAAAACTCAGCCCGGGGACATTTTGGTGGTTCCCGGCACGGGTGCTTACAATTATAGTATGGCCTCTAACTACAACCGTTTGCCCCGACCGGCAGCGGTGTTGGTCAGAGATGGGGAAGCGAATGTGATCTTGCAGCGGGAAACCTACCAAGACTTGCTGCGACTCGACCGTTTGCCCGCAAGGCTGATTCCTGAAAGCAGCATCACTCAACGGTTAACACAAGAGTGAGTTGTGAGGGCGGGGGAGAGGCTTTTCTCACATTTGTGATCAGCGGCGTTGGGGGGAAAGGGCTGAGGCGTAAAATAAAAAACTCTCGCACTCTGGTGGGGAAAAGAAACCCGGTTTCTTTTCCGGGATTCGACCGGTATTTCCTTGCCCCTAGCAAAAGAAACCCGGTTTCTGAGATGATTTGACCGGCGCTCAAGCCTCAAGTCCCCAGCTCTGTGCCACTCAAGTGGCACAGGCATCCTGCCGGTGGCCAGAGGGTGGCAGTGCCGGTGGTTCCGGGCAATGCCTACAGCCCGGGCGGCACCTCAGGAGATGCCGGCCCCAGTCTGGGGGCGGGGTGGCGTGAGGGTGCAGCCTGCACACAAAACGGCGTCGGCGGGCACGCCGCCTGCGGTTAAGAAGTTTTTGTCGGCTAGTTTCCCCTGCTGTCAGGGGTGCCTGATGTCAAAAGCGGGCCTAACTAGCGTCCCTATTGCAGGGGTGAGGGTGAGGTGCCGGCCTGAAATAGATGTCGGCTGGCATAAAATCAAGCTAGTAGGGACTCAGCGTGCTGATCCCGTTCCAAGCAAAATTCAGCTAATCGTTGCTTAAAGTTTAATGATTTCGGGTCCCGGTTATGACCCAAGCTGGACTCAGTCCTTGCTGCGTCACCTGATGGATATTTGGACGCATTGGCTGAAAGGCCCAATCGATATTGGGCTGGTTCTGGCCCTGACCTACATGGTACTGGTGATCATTGGTGAGCGCCGCACGCTGTGGATGGTGCGAGGATTGATTGTACTGATGCTGTGCACGGCCATCAGCAGCAGCCTGCAGCTGAGGCTGTTGAGTTTTGTGCTGGAAAAGCTGGCGATCGGCTGTGCGGTGGCAATGGCTGTGATCCTGCAGTCGGAGTTCCGCCGCTTTCTAGAACAGCTCGGTCGGGGAGAAATTGTGCAGCTGTTTCAATCTCACCGGGGAGCCGTTCCCAAACCCGACAGCGTGATCGATGAAATTGTGGAGGCGGTTAGGGAACTCTCCCAAAACCGCACCGGCGCTCTGCTGATTCTAGAAACTGGCCCTCCCATAGATGAGCGCGATTTTTCGGTGCCCGGTGTGAGGCTCAACAGTGAGGTTTCTAAGGAACTGCTCCAGACGATTTTTCAGACGACAACTCTGCTGCACGACGGGGCTGTGCTGATTCGCGCCTCCCGCATTGTGGCTGCCGGGGTGATTCTGCCCCTGTCTGACCGCACGGCTTCCCGGCAGCTCGGCACCCGCCACCGAGCGGCGATGGGAATTACTGAGCGTGTCGAAAATTGCTTGTGTGTTGTTGTATCTGAAGAAACGGGCTCTATTTCGCTCGCAGAACGAGGGGGCCTAAATCGTCCTTTGACTAGCAGTAAACTTAAGGAACTGCTAGAGGCTCGTTTCTCTCAATCGGTTGAGCGGGAAGCTGTCGCCCCGAATCTGCGCACTTTGGGTCGCCTTAGCTCCCGGATACTGGCTTTTGTTTCGCGTATTCTGAGTCTTCCATCATCGGCTTCGGGTGAGAAAAAATGACTGCAAACCCAACTGTCTTAAAAGACTTGCCTGCTGACCTTGACCGAGAGCGCCTCCCTGTGCATGTGGCGGTGATTATGGATGGCAATGGCCGGTGGGCCAAGCGTCAGGGGCTGCCTCGCATCCTGGGTCACCGCCGGGGGGTGGATGCGCTCAAGGATCTGCTGCGCTGCTGCAGGGACTGGGGAATTCAAGCGCTGACGGCTTATGCCTTTTCTACGGAAAACTGGGGCCGCCCCCTGGAGGAGGTGGATTTTTTGATGGCCCTGTTTGAGCGGGTCTTGCGGCAGGAACTCGAGGAGATGATGCAGGAAAATGTGCGCATCCAATTTGTGGGCAATTTAAACTCCCTGCCTCGCTCGCTACAAGCTGAGATTAGGCGCTCGATGGAGGACACCCGCCACAATCAGGGAATTCAGTTTACTGTGGCCACAAATTATGGGGGCCGTCAGGAGATTCTCCAGGCTTGCCGGTCGATCGCTAAGGAGGTGCAGCAAGGTTTAATCCAGCCCGAACAAATCGATGAGGCTCTTTTTGAGCGCCATCTCTACACCGCCGGCATTTCTGACCCTGACTTGCTGATCCGCACCAGTGGTGAGATGCGTATCTCCAATTTCCTCCTCTGGCAGGTGGCTTACTCGGAAATCTACATCACGGACACCCTTTGGCCCGATTTTGACCGCTCCGAGTTTCACCGGGCTCTGTGCGCCTACCAGCAGCGCGACCGCCGGTTTGGAAAGGTGAAAACTTAAAAGGAACAGCCGAAAAGGAAAAAGTGCTATTTTCCCCTTTTTCTTTTTTGATGTTTCTAAGGGCCAGAAAAAACGGCTTGTTCAATGTCTCGCCGCGAAAGCGAGTATTTAAAAGCACGCTGAATATCTTGCCCGTCCGCACTGGCCCGGAAATATCGCACGGTCAGCTGGTCGATATCTAAGACTATCTCCGCTTCCCAGCTTGGCCTCTGGATGTGCCAGCAGTGCAGCTGGTTGCGGTCTTGTTGGCACCCTTGCGCTCTCAGCCATTGCTCGATTTCTGGCAGGGGATGGTTGTACAGTGGTGTCTCGGCGCTAGGCAGAACCATAATCTTGTGAAAAATGTTGAGTTTTGCTTGGGTTAAGTTGGAGCAGTCTTTCCCGCTCCCGCCTATGTCTTTCCTCTTCTAATTATCTACCCATTTTTACCCTTTTTTACCTGATATAAGTATGCGGACACCAATCACCGGCACCTCTAGAAACCGGGTTTCTTTAAGAAACCCGGTTTCTGGCCGCCAACCTGTTGTGCTTAATGATGTCCGCGCTCGCTATCTGTTCTGTAAAAAAAAAGCTAAATTACCATTCCAGTATTTACAAATGGCTCTTTTGCATGAATTGAGAGTGACCGGCAGACGCCCCAAATAAATTTTAAATGTTGAGTTTTAAATTTAAGTAAACTGCACTGCTCACCGCTGGCTCACGCCTTTTGGGGACTGAGCAGTGGCAGCACCGGCATGTCCTGTCCTATTTCTCGCACAAGTACAGTGCTGGGGGGGGTGCTCAATGCGTCCGGTTTTAAGGTGGCTCCCTCTCTGACCAACCCAATGGTAATCGCTATCAGCAGGCACCCCAGGAAGGTAAGGCCCAGAATGAATAGGGCGAAAATCTCTCCTGCAGACAGGGGGCGATCTGTAGGGTCCAGGTAGGCGGCGGAGTGCTGCGTTTGGCGCTGCTGGGAAAGATGCCGGTTTAAGGCCACAGGTGGCATGATCACCGGTATGCGGGAGTAGCGAATCTTTTGGTCGTAAGCTATCCTCCGTTCTGGACTGCTGAGGGTGGCGTAGGCTTCGTTCAGTTTTTGGAACTTTTCTGTGGCGATTGCCGGTGGGAGTTCAGTGGTATCGGGATGGTAGCGCTTGCTCAACTCCCGATACGCTCGCCGGATTTCTATGACTGACGCTGAGGGATGCAGTCCTAGCAGGCTGTAGTAACTGTTCCCTAGGGCGGTGTGCTGCCACACCCCTTGCGGATTCTGATCTTTTTCTGTTGCCCTCTTCTGAGTCACGGAAGCTGCTACTCTACCTAGTTCTCAACGGTTTTTGACTATTTTAACGAGGTTGCGCTTTCTTGGCAGTCAGCCCTGCTCTGGCGCTGCAGTCCCGCAACTGAGGGCAACTTGGCCTGCTTCACGGCTGCGCCGCTGTCCACCGGCACTGGTTCCATCGCTGTTGCAGCGCCTCCGTGCTCGGTGTGGCTGCTGGATCGGCTGGAAGGTTCAGGGGCTGCCCGCTGAGAGCGCTGTAGGTTGTGTTGCTTAAGTTGGGGGCTAGGCGCACTGTTAAGGTGTAGGGCTCGATGGCAATCAGATTCAGGTCAAAGAGGGTGTGGATGTCCGCCCGCAGCAGCAACCAATTGCTGGCACTGCTGCTCTCTGGGGTGCCGGTACGCAGGATGGGAGCCGCTTCTAGGGCGGCTTCGGCGTTGCAGCCGGTGATGGCGCACCGGCATTTGTACGCTTCTAGCAATTTTTGCCGAACGGCTGATTTCCCCCGCCGGCGAGCTATGTCTAGGGCGCGGCGCTCTGCGGCTTCTGCCACACTTTCTGAATCTCCCTCACCGTCAGCCAGCTGCTGGGCGAGGGCTAGCTGCTCGAGTTCTGCACTGGGCTGCCGGTCTGATGCCTCTAAATTGATATCTTGTACCAAACCTAACCCTCCTGCCCTCTCGCCCCGGAAGGACGGAATATATGTCTGGAGGCTGGGTGAGGCTGGGGTGCCGGCGGTACTGCCGGTGAATTTATTGACATTTGGCAATTCTTGTGGTATAATCCCATCGCTTGTTTGCGGAGTGGCCAAAGACGGCTTCGGGGCAGTGTCTCGGCTATCTGGTATCAACCCGTTAGGCAGTATCACTTCGTGCAGGTTTTCCCCCTCTGGCAGTTGAATGCCCTGGAGATTGGCCTCAAACAAGTTTGCCCCGGACATGTTTTTTAGGGATGGCAGTGCTGCCCCTTGCAGGTTGGCCCCTTGCAGGTTGGCGCTGGCTAGGTTTGCTTGACGCAAGTCTGCCTCTTGAAGATTAGCCTGCTGGAGGAAAGCTTCTTGCAGGTTGGCACCGGTGAGGGAAGCTTGCTGCAGGGAAGCCTTTTGCAGCTTGGCCTTTTG
>JALOOK010000303.1 GCA_025454445.1 Oscillatoria sp. Prado101
CCGGTTTCTCACCTCCTGCGAGGGCTTTCAGAAACCGGGTTTCTTGGGCATTAAGCCAAAGCCATAAGTTCCCCCAGGAAGAGAAACCCGGTTTCTCACTTTACAAACAGTCTCCAACTGAAAACTCAAACTATCAAGTTAAAAACTCTTATGCGGATTGCGCGTGATGTTACAGAACTGATTGGGCGCACGCCCCTGGTTCAGCTGAATCGGATTCCCCAAGCGGAAGGGTGCGTGGCGAGGATTGCTGTCAAGCTCGAAGGGATGAACCCGGCGTCTTCTGTAAAAGACCGGATTGGCGTCAGCATGGTTCAGGCAGCTGAGGAGGCAGGACTGATTCAGCCCGGGAAAACGACGATCGTCGAGCCGACTTCTGGAAACACCGGCATTGCCCTAGCGATGGTAGCGGCGGCGAAAGGCTACCGCTTAATTCTGACCATGCCGGACACCATGAGTCAAGAGCGGCGGGCGATGCTGAAAGCCTATGGCGCTCAGCTGGAATTAACTTCCGGAGTTGAAGGGATGAGGGGGGCGATTAACCGCGCCGAAGAAATTGTCGCCACCACACCTGATGCCTTTATGCCGCAGCAGTTCCAAAACCCAGCCAATCCCGAAATCCACCGGCAAACCACGGCGGAAGAAATCTGGGCGGATACAGATGGCGAGGTGGATATCCTGGTAGCTGGCGTGGGCACCGGCGGGACGATTACTGGCATCGCGGAAGCGATCAAAGAGCGCAAACCAAGCTTTCAAGTCGTAGCTGTCGAACCGGCTAACAGTGCGGTGCTTTCCGGGGGACAATCCGGCGCTCACAAAATTCAGGGAATCGGCGCGGGATTCATCCCCAAAGTCTTGCGCACCGACTTGATTGATGAGATAATTCCGGTTAGCGATCAAGATTCGATCGCATTCGGTCGCCGTCTGGCGCGAGAAGAGGGACTGCTTTCCGGCATTTCCACCGGCGCAGCTTTAGCCGCCGCTATTAAAGTTGGCAAGCGTCCAGAAAATGCCGGTCGGCTGATTGTGATAATACAGCCGAGTTTTGGCGAGCGCTACTTGAGCACACCGCTGTTTAAAGAGCTCGAACAAGCAGAATCTGCGTCTCTCCACTAAAAAATGCTGGGGGGTGGGGGTTGGTTCCTGGTGTTTTGGATTTGTTATTTCTTGGATAAACCGCGCCCGACGCGCCCGTGCGCCAAGAAAAGAGAGAGAATTGCACAAATCATTGAGATCTGCTATGTCCTGTGCGGTCAATTGACCGCAACCCAATTCCCCATTTCTCTTCCGGGCGCGTCCTTGGCGTCGGGCGCGGTTCCCTCTCTCTTCCCGATCACAGCCAAGGACTGCGATTCTTAAACCGGGGAACTGCCGGCAGCTGCTGAGTGCGAGACTTGACGAGTTGCTTGCGAAATGATACAATCATATCATTGACGGTTTCCATGTCAATTAAAAAAGCATCGTGACCGTCAGGGGAGTGCAAAGTCCGGAACACAGAGTTGGGGATGAAACGGGCGATTTCTTCCTGTTCTTCTGGCGGATAGAGCACATCCGAGTCAATGGCAACCACAAGCGCCGGTTGGGAGATGCTGCGCAGGGCGGATTCGTAATCTCCCCGCCCGCGGCTCAAGTCGTGGGAGTCCATTGCTTGGGTGAGAGTGATGTAGCTGTTGGCGTCAAACCGGCTCACCAACTTTTCCCCGTGATGGTGCAAGTAGCTGGCGATTTGCCACTTGCCATCTTCCCGAGTTTGGCGGCTGAATTTCTTCTCGAAACTCGCCCGACTGCGGTAAGTGTTCATCGCCATCATCCGCGCCACACTCAGACCGGCAGCCGGTGGGCGGTCGATGGTATAATAGCCACCGCGCCAGTTGGGATCGGCATAAATTGCCTGCCGCTGCGCTTCCGAAATCCCGATGCACCACGCGGAGTGATACCCGGGTGCGGCGATAACGACAATGGAGTCCGCCAGTTCCGGATAGAGGAGCGCCCATTCTAGCACCTGCATGCCGCCGAGAGAGCCGCCGACAACCATTTTCAGCCGCTGAATTTCCAGCGCCCGCACCAGCACCGCCTGCAGGCGCACCATGTCGCGGATGGTAATCGCGGGAAAATCCGGGCCGTAGGGGCAGCCGGTGGCGGGGTTGACAGAGGCGGGACCCGTAGTGCCGTAGCAGCTGCCCAAAATGTTGCTGCAGATAATAAAGTCGGTTTCGGGATCGAGGGCTTTACCCGGGCCAAACAGAGGCTCCCACCAGCTGTCAGCATCCGCATTGCCGGTGAGGGCGTGACAAACCAGCACCGCATTGTCGCCGGCGGGGTTCAAGGTGCCCCAGGTGCGATAGCCGATTTGAGCGCCGGTGAGAACTTTTCCCGACTCCAGCAACAGCGGTTCAGAAAGTTCGTAAAATTCAGTTTCCGGGGAAATAAACCAGCTGTAGTTCATAGATTTTCGCTCTAACTTTAGTTTGCCGTATCCCTTGAGACTGCTGGGGTTTTAAAACCGGGTTTCTTTAAGAAACCCGGTTTTTGGCTGATAGTGCGGGTTCAGCGAGTCAGTGTCCCTTGCTGTTTTGTCTCCCCCGCACTCCCCCTTGATGGATGTCGCCTTGCAGCTAATCGCTACTGGGCAAAGGCTTGGTCAAAATCATTTTTGATGTCGTCAATGTGTTCAATTCCGACAGAAACCCGGATCAAGTCTGGGGTGACACCAGCCGAAAGCTGCTCCTCGTCAGTGAGTTGCTGGTGCGTAGTCGAATTCGGGTGAATGACGAGGGTTTTTGCGTCCCCAACATTTGCCAAGTGGCTTGCCAGTTTGACGCGATTGATAAATTCGCGCCCCGCTTCTCGCCCGCCTTTGATGCCAAAATTCAGCACGCAGCCAAACCCGTTGCGCAGGTATTTCGTCGCCCGTTCGTGATAGGGGTGATTTGGCAAACCGGGATAGTTCACCCAGGATACTTGCGGGTGTTCCGAAAGCCACTGAGCTAGCGCTAGGGCGTTGCCTGCTTGGCGCTCCACGCGCAGGGAGAGGGTTTCTAGCCCTTGCAGCAGCAAGAAAGCGTTGAAAGGGCTCATGCAGGGGCCTAAATCCCGCAATCCTTCCACCCGCGCCCGAATAATGAAGGCGATGTTGCCAAAAGGACTGTTAGGGCCAAACACTTCATAGAAATTCATCCCGTGATAGCCAGGGGACGGTTCGGTGAAGATAGGGAATTTCCCATTTCCCCAGTCAAATCGTCCGGAATCGACAATGACGCCGCCAATGGAAGTGCCGTGACCGCCAATCCATTTTGTGGCTGATTCTACAACAATATCCGCACCGTGTTCAATAGGCCGGCACAAATATCCCCCGCAGCCAAAGGTGTTGTCTACAACCAGGGGGATGTTGTGTTCGTGGGCGATGTGGGCGATGGTGGCGAAATCGGGAATGTTGAATTGCGGGTTGCCAATCGTTTCGACGTACAGCGCTTTGGTATTTTCGTCAATAGCTTGGCGGAAATTTTCTGGGTCATCGCCCTCGACAAATTTGACGTTAATTCCCAGGCGGGGGAAGGCAACTTTGAACTGGTTGTAAGTTCCCCCGTAGAGGAAGCTGGTGGAGACGATGTTGTCTCCCGCCTGACAGATCGTGCTGAGGGCCAGAAATTGGGCCGCTTGACCGCTGGAAGTGGCGAGTGCGGCGACGCCACCCTCCAAGGCGGCGATCCGGCGCTCAAAAACGTCGGTGGTGGGGTTCATGATCCGGGTGTAGATGTTCCCGAATTCCTGGAGGGCGAACAGCCGCGCCCCGTGATCCGCGTCGCTGAAGACGTAGGACGTGGTTTGGTAAATCGGGACGGCGCGGGCGTTGGTTCCGGGTGCCGGTTCTTGACCGGCATGAACTTGCAGGGTTTCAAAGCGGTAATTCTGGTTTTCGCTCGCAGACATTAAAATTTCCTCAAATCTTGAGACATTGCCACAAATAGGCAGATAAAATTCAGGCAGTTAGGTAGGCCAATTCACCCAGGTCTTCTGGCCGTTCCCGACTCTGGTAAATATTATACACTTAAATTTAAGGAGATAAATTTTATTTTATGCGCTTCGGACTGTAACAAAATATGTCGCAGGTGAGGTGGGTGGCGCGGGAGGGCAAGGCACGCTGTAGCGAATGGCTGAGAGCGAGAACCGGAGAATGTCAAAGCCCGCCAAACTCAACCTCCTCACAGCGCTGCAGGAGAGCTTCGATTTCCGCCGCCAGGGCAATCAATTCTGGCCAAGATGAACCGCTCACCAAATCTTGAGCGTGAGCCAGGTTGTTTCTTAACTTTTCAGCTGCCTTCAAGAAGCGCTCTCCAGAGCGCTTGGATTTCAGCCCCAGACGCTCGACGAGTTCCAGCTTGGCGAGGATGAGTTCCCGCTTGTCACAAAATTGCAGGTAATCCGTCAAGTCCATCGCTTCATTTCTTTGCTGCTGCTCGTGCCACAGCTTGCTGGCCAAGGCCACCCGTTCGGGTTTGAGCAATACCTGCCAAGAGTTGTCGGGATAGTAAAGCCGCACCAGCCTGAGCATGTGCATCTCCAGCAGCGTCACCAGTCCAAAGAGGAGCATCCGCACCGGCGCTTTCTGCAAGTCGCCGCGGGTGACAATGCCGCTGACGCGGTTGCGCTCCAGAACAAACAGCCTGGGTTTGTCCTGCAAAAGGGGCAGCAGTTCTATCAGGGGTGTGGATGCCGCCATCAGTTCTGAGGGGTGAAAGATGCGCTGGTACTCGCCGCAGGTGCCCGCGCCCAAACCGCAGCGCTCCACATAGCCGCAGATCGCTCCGCCGTCAAGGATTGCCACCACGTCGAAGTTGAGGGAGTCCATCCACTGGCGCACTTCCCCGGCATCCTCTGACGCCGGCACAGCCTGCAAGGGTTCGGCAACATATTTGACAGTGATGCTTTCCTCGAACAGGCTCCGCAAATCCCCGGAGCTCGATTTGAGCTGTTTCATATTCTCCAGCTACCAGACCCCTTTGGCGCATGACTTGGACGCTCACCGGCTCTGGCGCGATTGAGCCGGTGGCGTCCAGAAAAGATCAATATAGCACTCGGCACTGGGCATTGCTGCGGGAGTGGGGCATGGGGCATGGGGCATTCCCGCTCCGGCGCGACGCCCGCTCCGACCGAGCTCCCCCGCTCCCCTACCTAACCCCTAACCCCTAACCCCTAACCCCCAACACCTTCAAGCGCCCGGACTCAACAAAGAGCCCGGGCGCTTGATTAATAGGTTGCAGAATAACCTCTGCGAGGATTTTCGCACTCAGGAACGGATTTCCTGGCGAGTGCCGCTTAGATGCCGGTGTGACTAGGCAGGCATCATGGTCATGGACATTTGCTTGCACATGTCAGCGCAGCGGCGGCACATGTCGGCGCAAGCTTTCATTTTTTCGTCATCGCCCATCATGTCGCAGCATTCGGCGCAGCGCATGCACATATCAGCACACAGCATGCAGGTGCGTTTCATGAACTCGGAACCGCACATCATCATGTTCATGCACATTTGGCACATTTCGGCACAGTCGCGCATCATGGCCATCATCGGGCCTTCCATGCACTTGCCGCCCATTTGCATGCAGTGAGTCATGCATTCCATACACATCTTGTAGCAGTCCATGCAAGCTTGCATGCAGTCTTGCATTTCTTTGGTCATGGGCTTGTCGGTCATCATCATCATCATCATAGTAATGCTTCCTGATTGGACATGGATAAATTAGACGTTTGAGCTGAACTGGGAAATGTCTTTTTTCAGCTTCTGACTATTAGATTAGCAGGTTCCCCACGCCTCTAGCATTAATAAAATCTAAATTTTTCCGAATATTTAAAGGACAGTATTCCTATTTACCAACTGCAGATTGCCCCGGACGATCGCCTCTTAAAGTATAGTATTCCTATTTACCAACCGTAGATTGTTTGGCAGGCGGAACCCCAGCTGAATTCCGATAAGGTTTGTCGGGTTAGGCGAGATGAGCGTGTGAGGCTTTTGGGCTGAAGTCCTACTACGAACCTTTTTGGGCTGAAGTCCTACTACGAACCTTTTTGGGCTGAAGTCCTACTACGAACCTTTTTTGGGCTGAAGCCCTACTACGAACCTTTTTTGGGCTGAAGCCCTACTACGAACCTTTTTGGGCTGAA
>JALOOK010000304.1 GCA_025454445.1 Oscillatoria sp. Prado101
ACATACAATCAGTGACATTTGCAAAACAACAGACTGCCAAAATCATGTGGATATCAGGATTCACCACAACCACTGGAACGGGGGGAACCGAAACCGTATTTACAGGTGGCGCTACCGCCCAAACAAGTGTCAACCAAGCCGCTACGACTGTCAGCAGCCAGCTGAGCGCCGGCACCCTAAGTGCGGTTTCAGGCGGCTCTATTTCCGCACCGGCACAGACTGCTGTGTACAATATCATGGCGGCGAATACTTGTACAGGCGCTAGCGTTAGCGCCGTGACAAATGCTCTCACTTCTGGTCCCGGAGCGCCGCCAGAGCCTGCTGTGCAAAATTTAGCGAAAACTTTAGTCTGTTTGTTGAAGGGCGGTAAGGTTACGCCGGCAAAGTTATTATCGGCAATTCGAGCTTATAATGCTACAATTGACGCTAGTAATGCAGTGTTTTTGTCTAGCCCACCCGCTGAATTGCTGGCGATTCAGGCGGCACTGTCTAAATTGATTGCGGCGGCTGGGTGATATAGCAGTATGCACTTAGGGCGCGGACATTAGATCCAGAGGCCCGGCGTTAGCGCAGCGGCGCGTAAGCGCTACGCCGTACCTACGCCTTTTTCCCTAGGTCACTGATGTCCAAGCGTAAGTCCTGTAGAGTTTAACTCGTAGGGTGCGTTCCCGCGCCTGGGAACGCACCTTACCCCTAGCGCTTCATGGAAAATTGGCATGACTGGGGATTTGTGTGTAAACCGCAGCCCCCGGGACTGGGGGCGGGCACAATTGGCCACCCACCGGCAACTGCCCCCACGGCGTCCCGCTCTCCCTCTCCCCGCTCCCGCTACAAGTGAAATGTATAAATCGTTTGCGCAATGACGATCTCTCTGGGAGGGTCAGTATTGGCCAGGTTCAGCAGGTTGACCCTCAATATTACAAAATATTAAATTTTTCAAAAAAAAATTTTTCCCCGGCGTATCGAGTTTAACTCGATACGCCGGGGAAATTTTACGGCTGTCAGCCAGAAATTGACCCTCTTCTTATTTACTGGGACAGTATTCTGCCATGAAATTGCAATCCCTAACAACCATTTTAACAGCAGCAGCGCTGGCCATCGGTGCCACCGCCTCTTTGCAGCGACCCAGCCAAGCTCAAAATACCACTTTCCAATGCGGTGTTTGGGTGAATGGCCCTAATGCTGGCGTACCAGTGACCTACGCCCGCACGCCACGGGGAGTGGTTCCAATCATCAACTGGGTTTCCGATCATTTCACCGATTCCGGCTACACGCCGATGCGACGCTGCCTGGAAGTAACCAGCCGGTTCCAGAGCGCCTATAACAACGGCACCCTGAATTATATCACGACAGGGGTAAAAAATGGCCAGCCGGTGGTGTGCGTTACCAGCGCCAGCAACGGACCTTGCAGCAGTATTTTATTCACCCTGAAGCCGGGAACGGATGCCAGTCGCACCTTGCAAGCGATCTTTGACATCCAAAATATGGGTGCGGCGGCGGCTCCCCTGTATGAATCCGAGTCAAGCTCTATTGACATGAAGGCTGTCCTCAGCTCAGCTCGAACAGTTGAGGCAAATCAGATAAATGCAGGAGACAGTAGCGCCCCTAGCGCCTCCGTCGATCAGCCACCTGCACCGGCAGCTGAACCGGCAGCTGCGCCCAGCGTGACATCACCTGCAGCACCGCCGAGCAATCCCGGGAGCGGCAGAACGTGGTAGGCACTGAGCTTTCTCCCGGACCGTTGAGGGCGGGCCAAAGGCCCGCCCCCTTGGCGGGGGAGCGAAGAGTTTGATAAATTCCCCTTACAACCAAAGAGAATTAAAGTGACAGCAATGATCAAGTGTGGCTTGCTGATGGGAGTTGCTTGTCTGGGCAGCGTGTTTGTCGCTGTGCCCGGACAAGCGGTAAATGAATGCGTGTCAGTGCCGGTTTTATCTCAATCCCAGGCGGCTGAAAGGACACCCCAGAAAACGACTGCGAGCACAGATCACCTGGCGAAGCTGGCGCAATCCATTACGGTGAAAGTGCTGTCAGGACATAGCAATGGTTCGGGGATTCTGATTCAGCGCCAAGGACAGGTGTACACCGTTTTGACGAACGAACATGTACTGACTTCAGGGGCACCCTATCGCATCCAGACGCCGGACAGTCGGAGTTATGAAGCCGAGGTGTTGAAAACAGTTTCCTTTAAGGGGAACGATTTGGCGCTGTTGCAGTTCAGCAGTGCTGAGAACTACACCCTGGCATCTCTGGGAAGTTTATCGAGTGTGGCGGTGGGCGATCCAGTGGTTGCAGCAGGGTTCCCCTTTGGTGCCAGTGGGTCTGGAGGGAGCGGTTTTGTGGTGACAGCCGGCCAGATTTCCCTGTTACCCGATAAAGCCATCCCGAGAGGATATCAAATCGGGTACACGAACGACATCCAAAAGGGCATGAGTGGGGGGCCGGTGCTCAACAGTAAAGGTCAGGTTGTGGGCGTAAATGGCATGCACGCTTATCCCCTGTGGGGCGATCCGTATGTGTTTGCCGATGGTTCCAAGCCTTGCCAAGCGACGCGGGAGGTAATGAGCCGGTCGAGCTGGGCAATTCCTGTGGGAACATTTGTGCGATTAGCCGCTAATTTAGGGCTTCCTCCTGTCAATTCCCCGGTAACTTTGCCGCCAGTTGCAGCGCCAGACAGTTTTTCTGAACCGGCAGCCAGGTTGTCAAATGGCAACTTAACCAGCGAGGGTTTTTTAATTAAGCCAAATTATTGGCCAAAAATGCCAACAGCAGCCATCCCAAACCGCAACGGGATCTCAGCCCCTGCTGTTCCCAATCGGGCAAATCCTGTGCCAGAAACAGCAGCACCGGCGGTTTTAAGCACTGAGGGCTTCTGGATTCAGCCGGTCACTGACACCAGCCAGATAAATCTGGTGCCAGAAACGCCATCGCCGGCGCTCTCCACCGGCAGCCCCACACAGCCAAACATCGCTCCTAACCCGTCCAATCAAAATGCCAACCCCATGTGGTGAACGCTAGCAATCTGAGGTGCAATTATGAGATTTCCCTATGGACTTCCAGCAGCGCTGATTGGGGCGGCAGCAACTGTCGCCATCGTCAGCCCTCAAATGGCCTTTGCCTTAACGGCAAAAGAGCTGGAAAATCTGTCCCAGCAAATTACGGTTTTAATCGAGTACCAAGGGTCTCCTTCTCTATCTGGTTCGGGAGTGATTATTGCCAGAGAGGGCAACACTTACTACGTCCTGACTGCTTATCATGTGATTAAGAACCGCGCTACTGAATATTGGATAAAGCCCAGTGATGGCAGCGAATATAAACTGGACTACAGTACGGTAAAACAACTGCCTGGGGTTGACTTAGCACTTTTGCAGTTCACCAGCGAGCGAGATTACCGAGTCGCAACTTTAGGGGATTATGACCTGCTCTCGCAATTTGGGAAATCAGACGTCGTTTTTGTTTCGGGGTGGCCAGGTGGAGAGCGGCGGGTGTTTCATCCGGGGCTGCGCATAGATGAGACCCTCGCGCCGGCGCTGGCCAAAAAATCTGTGGATCAGGGGTATGAACTGCTGTACACCTCCATTACTTACCCGGGAATGAGTGGCGGGCCTATTTTAGATGTAAATGGAAGATTGATTGGGATTCACGGACAGTCCGAAGGAGAAATGGTCTCTGAAACTGAGTCGGGGACAAATAATTCCCGCGTCAGGTTGGGGTACAGTATGGGCATCCCGATCAAAACCTTCCTGACTCTGGCCCCGCAGCAAGGGATAGCACTGCAACTCACAAAAGAAAATACCCCTCCTGTCAAATTAACAGATTCAGAAATAATTGCTTCCGTGGAATCTTTGATACCCCAGCCGCCGGCAAGGGAAAAATCTGACGACGCGAAAGAGTGGGTGAATTATGGCAATGAACTTTGGCGGCTATCTAGCCTTTATGGTGACGCAGGCAACCCGCGAGCGGTAAAATTGATGGAAAACGCCGTCGCTGCTTACGATAAAGCCGTTGAAAAAGCGCCGGAGTTCTATCAAGCGTGGTACGCGCGAGGGAACGTGCAGGCTGACTTAGGCAAGTTAGAGGCGGCGATTGAATCTTACGATAGAAGCATTGATCTGGTTGACTACGAGAGGGCGCTTCAAGAGTACAAAAATGCTCCCGAAAGCGAGGACGATAAAAAGAAGAAGGAGCTGACTGCCAAGCTGGACTTTTATGCGACAGCCTGGCGTTACAAAGGCTTGATGCTGTCCAAATTGGAGCGATACCCCGAAGCCATAGCAGCCTTTGAAAAAGTGATTCAGGTCAAAGAAGAGGTTAAAGAACAGGACTTTGTGGCCTGGGATTTGCGCGGGCTAGTGCTCCTGAAAAATGGCGCTACTGAACAGGCTTTCAAATCCTTTGAAAAGTCGCTGTCAATCAATGGGAATTATCCGTATGCCTGGATTCACCAGGGCGAGGCGCTCGCGAAAATGGGACGCCTGGACGAAGCGGCGGCTGCTTATGACAGGGCGATACAGATTCAGCCCAACTTGTACACTGCTTTCCTGCAACGAGGCGAGGTGCTGGGGAAAATTTTACAAGACAGTCAGCAAGCACCAGAAGCCTTAGACAGAGCGCTTGAAATTAAGCCAGACGATGCTAGTGCTTGGCACCGGCGAGCCTTTGCATTCTTTGGCATGATGCGACGCCAAGACGCGCTCTCTAGCTTCGACCGAGCGATTGAAAACAACAGCAAAGACGCAGCTGCTTGGGCGGCACGCGGATTGATGCTCGTTGCTGAAAACCGCTATCAAGAAGCCCGATCCGCCTTTGAAAAGGCACTGGAAATTAATCCGGACGCTCAGGAAACTCAGGAAGTTATAGAAATCCTCAAACAGATGGAAGAATTAGATGACTCTCAGTCAGGGTTGGGAGGCAAGAAGTAGTGAAACCAGAGCTAAGCCGGATTTTCATTCTTAGCTCCATCTTGGGAATTGGGGTTCTGCACAGCACAGCCGGTGGTGCCAACCCCATTACTCCTCTGGCTCCAATTTCTCCTACAGAGGAAGTCCTGGAAGAGGATACCAATTTGGCCAATATACCCCACACTCTTGAGAATGAAGGGGTTGCGCAGCAACTCGCAGACACCGGCGAGCCGGTAGCGCAACAGGTGACTCCTCTAGAGCCTCCCCTTCCCGAACCCATTTCGCCCCAGGAAAGAAGGAATCTCGAACAGCAGTGGCTGCTTCCCTTGCCACCCGCCATAGAAATTCCAGTTCCCCAAAAAAGGCGAAGGGTCACTCCCAGTGTGGCACCGGGATCTAGTCTGATCACACCTACGGGTTTCGGTAGCAGGCGGGGTCAAACTTTCGCAGGAGCTAGTTTTCAAGGCCGAACCCGCGAGACTGACTCGTCGGATGGGGGCATTTCGGCAGGGTTTGGTCTGGGAGATCCTCAAAAGAATGTGGGTTTGCAAACAACTGTTACAGTTCTCGACCTGTTCAACAATAGAAGCGACAATGACGGTTTTGCGAATCGCGGTGCCATCAGCTTTAAAGTCCACCGGCAGCTGCCAGAAGATTTTGCCGTCGCAGCCGGCATCGAAAATGCCATTGTCTGGGGTTCTACCGATGCAGGAACCAGCGCTTACGGTGTCGTCAGCAAAATTTTCCGGCTGAAACAAAATACTGCAGAACCCTTCAGCAGAATTACAGTCTCCTTGGGATTGGGAAACGGTCGCTTTCGCTCTGAAGAAGACTTCAAAAATGACGTCAGCGCTGTCAATTTGTTTGGCAGTGTGGCTGTGCGCGTAGCCAGGCCGGTTTCTGCAATTGCTGAATGGACGGGGCAAGATTTGGCCTTAGGCGTTTCTGTCGTTCCCTTCCGGAACGTTCCGCTTGTCGTCACGCCAAGTTTTGAGGACATTACCGGCAATGCTGGAGATGGTGCCCGGTTCAGGCTGAGTGTCGGTTATAGCTATTCTTTCGGTTTTTAGTCTTAGCAACCGGGTTTCTCTCCGACAGTAAACCCGGTTTCGCATTCAGGCTAAGTGCGGATTCAAGGTTTTGTTCTATTTACTTTCTCCCTTCATCCTACGATTCAACGGCTTATCATCTACCAAATCTAGTAGACTATATCCAACAAGAAAAAATATTTGATTCCTATAAGGTACTATGG
>JALOOK010000305.1 GCA_025454445.1 Oscillatoria sp. Prado101
GGCCTTGTCGACCGGCAACCCGCAGTGGCCGGACAATTCTATGCTTCCAGCCCCACTCAGCTGAAAGCCGACCTCTCGGTGCTGTTCTCCAAAGCCGTTCCGCCGGCGGGAAAAGCAGTTGTGGCTCTGATCTCCCCGCATGCCGGGTATGTCTTCTCCGGCGAAGTGGCTGCCTCCAGCTTTAACCAACTCGATCCCGAAAAAATATACGACAATATTTTTATCCTGGCCTCCAGCCACCGGATGAGCTTCGACGGAGCTTCCATCTATACAAAAGGCAATTACGAAACGCCGCTGGGGGAAGTGAAAGTCAAAGAGGCGCAGAAACACTTGGACGGACTGCCGGTGTGGTTTTTGGGTTACCAGCCACAAGTGTATTGCAGCTTATTTGGCTGTAGCTGGCGGTTCACCTTAGATGAATTCCAAGCAGCCCGCAAAGATGTGGGGCGGATGGAAGCGAAGGTTTTCCAAGAAAAGAACGCTCAAACCCAGCTGAGGGGTGCCGAAGAGGCGTTTTTGGCGGCGAAACAGCAATACGAGGGGGCAAAACCGGGAGCGGAGCAACAAAAAGCGATCGCTGCTTGGCAAGCGGCTTTAGATCGGATGAAAGAGATTGCACCGGCAACGCTTGCGGAAAAAATGGCCCGAACCAAATTGCAAGCAGCGGGGCGGGATTTTCAGGAAGTGGTGGGTGACGCTGCCGGTCGAACGCGAACAAACACCTTAATAGAAGCGGCCAAAACATTTGCAATGGCGGCGGCGGAATCGTCGCAAAATCCACCCCACACTCCAGAAGAGTGGGAGCAGATTGCCGGTTTGTGGGAGAAAGCGATTAACCAACTCAATAAAGTGCCTCTGGAGGATGCCGGCTATATTGACGCTCAAAAGAAACTGGCTGAATACACTAAAAATAAGGGGGTGGCGGAGACTCGTAAAAAAACTGAGTCTGAGTCTGCCGGAGCGCTAAACAGGGCCAAGAGACTGATTGCAGAATGGCAAAGGCTGGCGGGTGCTTCTAACCCCGATAGAGGAAACCTAGCCAGACAATTGCAGGAAATTATCAATGAGCTAGAAACAGTGAGAGCAGGAACAACCGCCTATTCAGAAGCCAAAGACATGCTGAAATTTGCACGAGATACGCTGAAAAATCTGCCATCCACTTAGTGCCGGTGCGATTTTTGTCCGCTTCCAGACTGGGAAGAGGGAATGGGTTTTTATCCTCGGACAGCGGCGGCGGTTGCTGCGGAACGCTATAGCAATAAACAGTCAGTGCGCGGACATGGGTCAGAACGCTGGCATTGCTGTGAGTATTTATCGAAATATTCATTTAGGTTAGGACATGACTGTCTATTGTCACATCTGCGTTAATCTGCGTTAAGAAAGTGGTTCAATATTTTAAACCGCAGATGTACGCAGATGTACGCGGATAGGGAAATGCAGTGTTTTTCGTATGATTGGGGTACTGAGAAATCCGGTTTCTTTAAGAAACCGGGTTTCTTATATGTACTAACTCCCAAGCTGTCTACCCCTAATATCCTGTTGTTGAACTACGGCAATTCAATTGCAAATGCCCTTTGAGGCGATGCCCTTTGGCCAGCTTTCAGAGATATTATGGGTATTCAACGTGATGTGATATAAGTGATATAAGTCCCCCAGTCGGTGGACGACAGAGGAAACACTTTTATTCAGGAGGGGAAGGGAGGCGGGGCTAGGGGGTAGGGGGCGGCGAGGGGATGGGGGGTGAGGGGTGAAAGACTTTCCCCAAACAAACAAGAAAAAACTTACGCTTGAAAGCACTCCCCATTCTCGTCCGTTGAAACTGCCTCAGGGAGGGGAAAGGCTGGGGAAAACTGAACCACAATTAGTTGATTCCTTCCTTCGTATGACGCATTGCCTGAATGCCAGCTGCCCGAAAACGACCGACAATCCGAAGGGGACAAAGTTGTGCCTGAGTTGTGGGTCAAAGTTACTGCTGAATGACCGCTACCGCGCCATCGAGCTGCTCAATGAGGGGGGATTTGGCAAAACCTTCTTGGCGGTGGAGGAAAAGCGGCACTCGCGCAGCTGCGCGATCTTTCAGTTGCTCTTGGCACCCCAAATTCTGGGGAATGCCGAAGCAATGGCCAAGGCAGCCGAGCTGTTTGAGCAAGAGGCGCGGCGACTGCAGGTGCTGGCGGATCAGCATCCGCAGATTGCCTCTGTGTTCGGCTATTTTCAGCAAGATCGCAGTCTGTATCTGGTGCGGCAGTTTATCGAAGGACAGGACTTGTGGCAGGAATTGGAAGAGCACGGAGCCTTCAGTGAAGAACAGATTCGGGATTTGCTGGCGGATTTGCTGCCGGTGCTGCAATTTGCCCACGAGCGGAATGTGATTCACCGGCATATTAAGCCAACCAATATTGTGCGGCGCAGTGCGGATCGCCGCCTGGTGCTGATTGATTTCGCCTTTCCCCAGCAGCTCACTTGCCATTTCACCAGAACGGGCGCAAAAGTGTGCTCCGAAGGGTACGCACCGATTGAACTGATCCGGGGCGGCTTCGCTCCCCCAGCTAGCGACCTCTACAGCTTGGGCGTCACTTGCATTCACCTGCTGACTCAAGCCTCACTAGAGGAGCTATTTGACCCGCTGGAGGGCAGGTGGGTGTGGCGAGAGCCGCTGCGCAAAGTGGGGAGAAGTGTCAGCGCTCAGCTGGGGCTGGTCTTGGACAGGATGCTCAAAGAGTCGGTCAAGGAACGCTATCAGTCAGCCACTGAGGTACTGGCAGATTTGACTGCGGTGCTGTCCAGACGCCAATCCGCCGCGCCTGCCGTGGCGCACTTGAAGCCCACCACACTGCCGCCGGTGACGCCGGTGATTGTAACTCCGGCGTCAAAGCTGCTGCACAGGGGCGCTTCACAGCAGGCCCCGAAAACCTGGAAATGCTCCCACACCCTGACTGGGCACTCGCGCTCTGTTATGTCCGTAAGCCTAAGTCCGGATGGGCGACTGCTGGCTTCTGGCAGTGCGGACAAAACTGTCAAGCTGTGGAACACCGGCACCGGCGAACACCTGCTCACCCTGACTGGGCATACAGACGATGTGAATTGTGTCGCCTTCAGTCCGGATGGCCGAGTTCTAGCCAGTGCCGGTTTGGACAGAACGGTCAAGCTGTGGCAGGTGTCGGTTGGCAAACTTTTGCTCACCCTCACCGGTCATTCGGATTGGGTTCTGTCGGTGGCCATCAACCCCCGATTCCCGCTCCTGGCCAGCGGCAGCTGGGACAAAACTGTGAAACTGTGGCACTTGGCAACTGGAAAACTGCTGCACACTCTCATCGGCCATTCGGGCGGGGTGCGGTCGGTGGCCTTCAGCCCCGATGGCCAAACTCTGGCCAGCGGCAGCTGGGACAAGACGGTGAAGCTGTGGCAGTTAGGGACTGGGAAACTGCTGCACACCCTCACCGGCCATACCGAACCCGTGAGCTCAGTCGCTTTCAGCCCTTGCGCTACGACAATAGCCAGTGGCAGTGAGGACAAGACGGTCAAACTGTGGCAGCCCGACACCGGCGGGCTAACCTCTGGAGCGGCGTTGCTCAACACGCTCACCGATCACGCCAAGTGGGTGAATGCTATAGCCTTCCACCCGCGCTCCCCAATCCTGGCCAGTGGCAGTCGCGACCAGACTATCAAGCTGTGGCACTTGCCGACTGGCAAATTGCTGCACACTATTTGTGAGGATTCCTACTCGGTTAATTCGGTGGCTTTCAGTCCGGACGGTCAAATCCTGGCTAGTGGCAGCGAGGACAAGACGGTCAAGATTTGGCGCACAGTAGGGCCGGGGTTATAGATATGCTTTGAAACCGGCTGACTTCTGCGGATATCGCGCCCCTACAGCCGCTCTGGCCCTCTGGCACTTGGCATCCTGATTGGGACTGATATATTTTACGATTAAATGATTTCCACAAAAACCCGAGTTTAGACCGGTTTTGTATATATGCTTTCTTCCGGATATTGCTAAATTTACCTAAATTAGGCCCCGCAGCGGTGCGGCTGATCTGCTGTTCGGGGTGAAATTGCCCCTGTCGCTGGCCACCGGCACCGGCACCTGACCATTTTTGGGGGCCAATTCCTAAAAATGAGATGATTTACGATTAAATGATTTTTACAAAAACCCGAGTTTAGACCGGTTTTGTATATATGCTTTCTTCCGGATATTAGGAAATTTACGTTTCGGCTGCCCTGTACAGCTGCCGCTCACCCCATCTTTGGCCCACAAGGGGCTGGTGATTCCCCATTGGTCTGGGAAACGGGGGGTGAGGGTGAGAGTCTTGGCACAGATGGCATGCTCCCAAGCGCGAATGGCTGATTTGTAGGGAAAATTTACTATAGATTATATCTGCTTGTTTTGGTGTATTTTGGCGCGTCTAAATCCTTCAGCTCATCTGCAGGTCTGACAAGTGCGACGATGATTGGCAGTCCGGAATATATCGCGCCGGAACAGCTGGAGGGCAGTGCGGTTTTTGCCAGTGACCTCTACAGTTTGGGGGTGACTTGCGCCTACCTGCTGACTCAGACTTCGCCGTTTAATCTGCGTCACGGCAACGACTGGGTGTGGCGGCAGCATTTGCCCCGACCGGTGAGCGCTTCTCTCGGTCGTATTATTGACAAAATGCTGAGTTTGTCAGTACAAAATCGTTACGGGTCTGCTGAGGGAATTCTCACAGATTTGAGACAGCCGCCACCGGCATCTTGGCAGTGCGTGGCAACGCTGACCGACGCTGCCGGTCGGGTTCGCTCTGTGGCGCTCAGTCCGGACGGCCAAAAGCTGGCCGGTGGGGTTGAGGACAGCAGTGTCAAAATCTGGAATTTGGGCACCGGCAACCCGCCGGTGGTGCTGAGCAGTTTGCTGAAAGGCCATGCCGGCTGGGTGAATGCGCTGGCCTTCACTCCGGACGGGCAACTGCTGGTCAGCGGCAGCGGGGACAGGACTATCAAGATTTGGAATTTGGGCTTAGGCTCGTTGGTTCGCACGCTAGGGGGTAGGTTCGCTCAGGATTTTGGCTGGGTGTATTCGCTGGCGGTTAGTCCGCAAGGGGAGTGGGTGGCGGGCGGTTATGGGGACAAGACGGTGAAAATCTGGAATTTGGCGACCGGCAAATTGTTGCGGACGCGCTCGGGGGCACACAGCTTGGGTGGAGTCGGTGGCGATTAGCGCTCAAGGGGATCATTCGTATCCCGTTCGGTGGAGCGACCGCAATCAGGAGCTGGGCAATGGGGATGAGTAATGCGAGCGTGCTCAACCGAATTTGAGATCACGCTTGTTTCTCCTGGTGGTTGGTGTCTGCCGGCATTTGGCGGGAAGCGGTGTGGCGGAATCCCATTTGCTGAAGGTAGTCCCAGCCGCGCTGCATGGCCACGGGCCGGTTAATGCGCTCTGAAATCCACTCTGCTACTTTGCGGCTGTTCCACAATCCGCCATCGGGAGCGGGCCCGTGCAGGGCTTGCCGCAATTCGGCTTGCTGGGCGTCGTCTAGCAAGGGAGCAGCACCGGGATTTTCGTGGCGGCGATCTGTCAGTCCTTCTGCGCCTGAGTTGTTGTAACGGCGGGCTATTTTGCGAATCCAGTCGGAGCAATAGCCGGTGACAGAGGCCACTTCCTCGGTACGTTTTCCTTGTGCCAGCAGCCAGATGATGTGATAGTGTGTGCGTTCTACGGGGTCTTTGGCCTTGCGGTAGCGGGTTTCGAGTTCTTCGACACTCAGGTGGGGTTGGAGGATCAGGCGTCTGGGCATAAGGAACAGTTGCACCTTAACGGCATTTAATAAGTATAATACCGGAGTCTATATTAATTATGCCAGGTGCCGGCTGATTTTTGGATGGTGCTGCTCCTGGTGAGGTGTTTCTGTGCCGGCTTGTCTGTGGGGTGCCAGAGGGGGGCGAAAGTTGTCTCCCCTGTTCCGAATCCGTTACATCTGTTATATAATGGCGGGCTAGTCTGCGCTCTTCGGTCAGTTGGGTGCGTGGGGGGGTTGTTGGCGGGTGAGGGTTTGATGTGGTAATCTGGTGAAGCGGGGTGCGCCAGCGGGGTGTTGGGAA
>JALOOK010000306.1 GCA_025454445.1 Oscillatoria sp. Prado101
TCTCAACAATTTTTTACGCTCAGCTAGCGGGCTGTTCATAAACTTACGGTTTGGCAAGGCTTTGAGCGATATATCACAGGGTGCGAGGAAAATTATCAGGGAAACAGGCCACAGTTTATTGCGATAACTTATCACTTGCTGTGCTGGGGCAGCCTGGATCGGGGTTCCTGTCCTGGGGTGAGCGCCGGCAGTCCTGTGACAGGCGGTGGCCAGGCCGGTGGGGGAGCGAGGGCCACACCGGCAGCCACGGGACTGCCGACAGCCACTGGGCTGGGCAGCTGCTCCCAGGAATTTACTGGAAATATTTTGCAATAAAGATTTACAAGACAGCAGTATAAACAGCCAAACAGTCACTGTCAAGAACTTGAGCGCGTAAAGATTGATGTGCTAGAAGTAAGCGGGCCAATAAGTTTCATAAATCCGTGTAATTACTCATAAAAATAATAAAGATAAAATAAAAATAGTGGGCGATTTAAGGTTAAGTGATTAAACGTAGAAAAAGGAGTGAGCGGTCGGGGGTGGATCGCGAGAGTGAAAAAGCCCCGGGCGGGGATTGAAAAGTCTGCCGCCAACCCGTTTCTGTAAAGAAAGACTCCTGAACATAATGGAGGACAGTAATGCACATCCCAGATGGGTTTGTTTCAGTGCCGGTGGCGGCGGCAACCGGCGTGGCGAGTGCGGCGGTAGTGGCCGTGGCCCTTTCCCGGTCGCGGGAGGCGCACGGTATTCGGCAGGCACCGGTACTCGGTATAACCACAGCCTTTGTGTTTGCCGCGCAGATGATTAATTTTCCAGTTGCCGGTGGCACTAGCGGGCACCTGCTGGGGGCGACTCTGGCGGCGGTGGTGCTGGGCAGTCCTTGGGCAGCTACCATCTGCATCACCACAGTTTTACTCATTCAAGCTGTCCTGTTTGCCGATGGCGGCATCACCGCCTTGGGCGCGAACGTGCTCAACATGGGCGTGATTGGAGTGTGGGCCGGCTGGGGACTCACCCGTGTCTTGCACCGGCTCCTGGGCGGGTCAAAAAATCGCCTGCCCCTAGCAGGGGGAATAGCTGCCGGCATCAGCGTAGTAGCTGCAGCAGTCGCCTGCAGCATCGAGCTGGCCCTTTCCGGAACCGCACCGGCCAACCTGGTTTTGCCCGCCATGACCGGCATCCACATTCTGATCGGAGTCGGCGAAGGCGCGATCACCGGCGGCGTCCTCACCTACCTGGCCACCGCACGCCCCGACTTGCTGCCAGGAGAGCAGCCAGAATTCCAGAAGTGGCTCGTGCCGGTGGTGAGCGTCTTCCTGATTGCCGGCGTCCTCTCCCTAGTCGCCTCAGCGTGGCCAGACGGGTTAGAAAAAGTGGCCGAAGACCTCGGCTTTATCCAACTAGCGGAAAACGTGCGCGTAACGGTGCCCTCGCCCCTAGCGGATTACGAGATTCAAGGCTTGGGGCCAATCGGCACCAGCATCGCCGGCATTTTGGGGAGTGGCGCTTCCTTCGGGGTGGCATTTGGACTCGCCCGGCTGGTAAAACCGAAACATGCGTAAACTCTCCATCCCATTTCGGCTGCGGCTGTCCCTAATCATAGTCATCGGGGCAGCTTTCTTGAAAACCGGCGCTTGGACTGCCCTGAGTGGCTACGGCGCAGTCGCACTCCTGTGGGCAGTGGCCTTGCGGACGCCGGTGCGCTCGCTGTTTCAGTTGCTGGGCGCAGAATTGATGTTACTGAGCTTAATCGCCTTGCCCCTGGGGTGGGAGCGAGCCAGTTTTTTGCTGCTTCGCTCCCTCGTTTGCCTGCTAACGATGAACAGCTTCCTGCTCAGCTTGCCCCCCCACACCTTCGGCATCGCCCTGAAAGGCTTGCCCCTACCGGCTCGTTTCCAGGAAAATGTCCTCCTAGCAGGGCAATATCTGGAAATTTTGCTTTCCGAAGTCACCCGCATGCAGCGTGCCGCCCAATGTCGCGGTCTTTCTGGGCCGGCAGGCTGGCTGCGCTACACCAGCGCCGCTATGATTGGCTCCCTGTATATCCGCAGCCTCCAGCGAGCCGAGCGAGTGTACGGCGCAATGGTGGCTCGCGGCTATCAGGGCTTCCTGCCGGTGGACTCCAAATCGACCCCCTTTGAGCGTGCCAGTTTGGCCAGTGGGGCTCTGGTTGCCAGTTGGCTAACCCTGGCGTCATACTTAAAATTGTGAGTGGTGAAATTTCCGGGCGTTGCACAGTAGAAGGATGATTAAAACTTTTTCCACTCATCGAAAACTCCCTCTTACTCCCCCTCCCCGCACCCGGGGAAGGTGGGGCCCCCTCTGATAATAAGGGGAAGAGGGTTGGGGAGTGGGGTTCTTCATCCCACAAATGTGCAACCCCAATTTCCGTTTCGATCTCATGTCCGGCCAATTGCCCATAATTCCTTTTTCCCTTGCTGGGAGACGCTATTTATCGCGTCTCCACAAGAGATAGCCCACAAACTAGCCTCAGGCGCATATTACGGGAAATTAACCAGACATGATATGAGTGTTCTAACCCCTAACCACCAATACCCAACACCCAATCCCCGCACAGTTGGAGTTGCTGTTGATAATTTAGTATTTTCCTATCCCCAGCAGCAGCCGATTTTGCGGGGGATTTCTTTTACTGTCAATCAAGGAGAGCGAGTTGCCCTGCTCGGACCCACAGGTTCCGGCAAAAGCACCTTACTGGAAAACCTGATTGGTTTAAAATCGCCCAACTCCGGGCAAATTTGGATTCAGGGCACTCGCCTCGAACCGGCAACCCTGCCGCAAGTGCGCCGGCAAATAGGTTTTTCCTTCCAAGACGCCAGCGATCAGCTGTTCATGCCAACCATCCTGGAAGATATCACCTTTGGCCCGCGCAATTACGGTGCCAAACCGGCAGCAGCTGCCGAAAAAGCGCACAAACTGCTTGCAGAATTTGGTCTGGAAACCTACGCCAACCGTTCCGCGCACGAACTTTCTGGCGGTCAGAAACGCCTTGCCGCCCTAGCTGCTATTCTGGCATTAGAGCCTTCCGTGCTAATTTTAGACGAACCCACAACCGGCCTCGATCCGGGGTGGCGGCGTCACCTAGCCAAAGTGCTGTCTAAGTTGCCGGTGCGGGTGCTGCTAATTGCTTCCCACGACCTGAATTGGATTGGCAAAACCACTGACAGAGCGCTAGTTTTGGCCGGTGGGGAAATTCAGGCAGATGCGCCAACCCGCGAACTGCTGCGAGATGGCTCAGTGCTGGAACAGTACGGTTTGCCTTTGGATTATTAAAGGTTGAATTTGCGCACGGCTTCTTGGTAAATCGCCACTGCTAAGTCTCGGATGATTTCTTCGTTATCGAAGGAATCTCCCATTTTTATTTTGGCTGTCTCGACGCACAGTTTCATTAGTTCTGCTGACTGCTCGATGTGACCGGCAATCTCCTGTTCTCGCTCTGGGGATGGTTCTGCCGGCTGTGTTTCTGCTGGGGGGGGGATGTCGTTGTGCTTTCTTTTTTGAATTTCTTCGGAGAAACCGGAAGCGATGATGCCGGCGGGGAGGGCAAATAATCCAATCCCTATGAAGGCGAGCGCCGCGCCAAAGAATTTGCCCAGGGTAGTGACGGGGTAAACGTCGCCATAACCGACGGTTGTCAGGGTGACTACTCCCCACCACATGGCTGCCGGGATGTTGGGAAATGCTTCGGGTTGAGCGCCATTTTCAGCATAGTACATGACCGATGAGGCAAATATTAACAGAATTAATACGGACAGGAATGTCATCGCTAACTCATCTTTTTTGTTGGCGATTACTTGTAAAATTGCTTGCAGGGACTGTGAGTATCTAATCAGTTTTAACAAGCGGAGCAAACGAAATATTTCGGTTTCTTTTATCAGCGCCACATCCGGAAATAGGGCCATTAAGTAAAAAGGCAGTATGGCCATTAAGTCTGCGAGGACTAAGGGGGTGAGGGCGTATCGCAGTCTCCCCCAAATCGGATGCCGGTATCTGGCATCGGAGGTGCACGACCACAGCTGCAAAATGTATAAAATTGTAAAATATATTAAGACAGTCAGCTCAATGCCTGAAAACAATCGGTTGTACTGAAAGGAGAGACTCTGGGATGTTTGTAAAATAAAGGCGCTGACATCTAAGATGACTAAGACAGTGACGCTAATGTCATCAAATCTGCTTAGCCTGTCCTGAGGGTCTGAGGATTCTAGGATTTCATAGACTCGGGTTTTTAAGGAGGGACTCATCTGATCGTTACGGCAGTTAAGTGAGGGAATTTATTTTTTTATATTATAACACATGTCGGGAATATAATGAGTGGAAAAACGCTCCTGTACGGCGTCGGTTTATTAAAAAAGCTACCTCCCAGCGGCGCTCTGGTGCGGCGAGAGCTTGGCTGCCGCCGATGCTTTCAAATGCTATGATAATCTAAATCCCGGAAATGTCTTCAGCAATGGCCTGATATGACGATGAAAATTTCCTCACTGGCTCAACGGTTAACCGGCTAGGCAATTGCACTGGGCAGTACAGCCACTTTCAGTCACCCTGGTGCGGCGGAAGGTACGACCTTTTTTTGTGGGACGACTGACGGCATCCCCGCAACCATCGCCCGCATCCGGGGGGAAGAGGTGCCGGTGATTCTCTGGAATTCTCCAGATATTGGCGATTCCGGCGATCCCCCCCAGCAACGCTGCCAGAATGTCTCTGAAAAATTCCAGATTTATTACAACACCGGCACGCTGAATTATATCACGACGGCGAGGAGGGATGGCCAAGTGGTGGCGTGCGCCGCTCAGGGTGCGGGGGAGCCTTGCTCCGAGGTGCTGTTTCCGCTAAAGTCGGATGAGAAGAACCCCAAAAGTGCTCTCCAGAGGATATTGCGCATCCGCGTACCCGCTGACGGGCCAATCAGCGAAACGGATCTCCGTGTTTACATCAGTCTGGATAAGTATCTTAACGGTCAGTATCCCAGCTTGGATCTGACTCGCATCCGCACATCTGGCTCTCAATCTGAAAATTCACCACCGTGATCGCTATTTTCCATATCTGGTGCGGCGAAATTCTCCTAACCAGGTGAAAAGTGACGGTAAATTCAAAATTACGGTTTTATTACGGGTTTTAATTTTTCCTGCAGAGTGCGGGGTAGTCATGGGATGAAAAGGGAATATGTCTGGCCATGAATTCACAATAAAAATAGTAAGGGCTGGGATAATTATATCTGCCCTGGGGGTGGCGGATTTTTCTCTTGCTAAAAACCAGGAACAAATTAAGCTATTGCAGGACACGAATCAATGTCAGGGATGCGATCTCAGAGGTGCCAGTCTCAGTCGCGCCAACCTTAAGGGGGTCAACTTGAAACGCGCCGACTTGAGCGGTGCCGATCTGAAGTCTGCTAACTTAGAGAGTGCTGACTTGAGCGACACTAACCTGAGAGATGCAGGTCTGAATTTTGCTAACCTGGAGAATGCGGACCTCAGAGGTGCTGACCTCAGCAATGTCAACCTGTCTGCAGCCAGACTCAAAAATGCCAGAATTGATCGAAGGACAAAAATTGACGTTAAATGGCGTCTGGTTTGGGAGATTGTCAGTCTGGGAGGGCGAGGGCGAGAGATGAGCGGTGCCGATTTGAGTCAAGCGAATTTGCAAGCCGTTAACTTGAGTGGTGCTAACTTAAGTAGAGCGAACTTGAGTGCCGCCCAGCTCAATCATGCTAACCTCAATAGCGTTAACCTGAGCGGTGCTAAACTGGTTAATGCCGACTTGAATCGCGCCAATCTAACTCACGCTAATCTGAGTAATGCTAACCTGAGTAATGCTAACCTGAGCGGAGCCGATCTGGGGGCTGCCGACTTGAGGGGTGCTGACTTGAGGGGTGCTGACTTGAGGGGGGCTGATTTAAGGTTCGATTCTTACTGGGGTAATACCCGACTGGAAGGGGCTAACCTGGAAGGGTCTAATCTGTGCGGGGCGATGGTGAGCGATGAGAAAAGATCCGATCAAGGCTGTGATTAGAACGTTAGTGAGTTAGCGCAGACTGATACTGCGGGGAAGCTGAACTCTGTTTTAAGTTTTAAGTTCAG
>JALOOK010000307.1 GCA_025454445.1 Oscillatoria sp. Prado101
TGATTAATTCCTCAATGTCCAGCTGGTTAGGGGGAGTTTCCTCCAGACTGACTCCAAGCGCCTCCAGGGCTTGCAACCCCCTATCAATTGCTGATTTTAGCAGGTTTTGAGCGAAATCGAACTGGATTTGCACCTCATAGAGTTTGGCTTTTTCGAGAGCTGTTTTGGCTTTCTCTAGGGCAACAGCAGACAGCTGTTCCGAGCGCTGGAAGTTGGCTGTTAAGTATTCCGCTTCGCTGGCTTCCACATAGAGATTGAATGTCAGTTCATAAGACTCGCTCCAGCTGGATTCTCCCAGAAGTTTTATGCCCTCGTTCAAATACCGGACTGCCGGTTCATACGCGGCTGACGCCTTTGCCTTCTTGCCGGCAATCAGATTCAGGGAAGCCAGCATGAGCGGGGTTATAAAGTAATTGTTCAGATAACTAGGGGCCGGAAGGCTGTCCAGAAACCGGGTTTCTTTAAGAAACCCGGTTTCTTGGGTTTCTTGTGACTTCAGCTCTCCTATTAGTTCACTCCCGAAATTCAGCTGGTTGACAATATCAAAAATATGGGCTTCTCGCTCTTCGGGCGGCGTATTCTTCAGCAATAGCTGGCCAATTTTCAGGTGCGTTTCTTTCTGGCGATCCTCGGGAATCAGAGAGTAGGCAGCTTGCTGCACCCGGTCGTGCAAAAACTTGTAGGAAACCTTTAACTCAGCCAATTTCAAATCTGCCGGCGCATCCGAGCCAAAAACCTGGGGGCCAAAAACCAGGGGTATTTTGTAGGCATTGCTCAGAGGCAGAACCAGACCGGCTTGCAAGGCGGGCCACAAATCAGCGGCTGTAACTGCTGCGGATTTTTCACTGACGATCTTCAGCACATCCAAACTAAAGTGGCTGCCAATGCAGGCGGCAAATTTTAACACGCTTTGGGCGCTCTCTGGCAGCTTTTGAATATTTCTGGCAATCAGCTCAACGACGCTATAATCTTGTATCCCGCAGCCCTGAATTTCCTGAATGTCCCACTGCCAGCTGTCGGTGCCGGTGTCATAAACCAGCAGGCTTTCAGCGTGCAGCGTTTTCAGCAGCTGAGTCAAGAAAAACGGATTCCCTTGGGTTTTATTAAAAACAAGCTCAGCTAGCATATCTGAGCGTCTCTTGCTCCCCTCTCCCTTGATGGGAGAGGGGTTGGGGGTGAAGGTGTTCCGGGGTGAGGGGGCGGCGGTTTCCCCCAAAGTCTCCGCAACTAATTGGCTGACATGGCCCAGTTCCAAAGCCCCAAGAGTGATATTATTGACCGCAGCGCCGGCAGCTTGAATCTTCTCAATCGTGTGAACCAGCGGATGTGCCGGACTGACTTCGTTATCCCGATACGCCCCAATCGTCAGCAGATACTGGCTGTCAGAGTCCGTCACCAGCCGCAGGAGCAACTTCAGAGACGCTGAGTCCGCCCACTGCAAATCATCTAGGAAGATAACCAGGGGGTGTTCTGGCTGGCCAAAGACATGAATGAATTTTTGAAACACCCGATTAAATCGGTTTTGAGTTTCAGATGGCCCCAGTTGCGGGACAGCCGGCTGCTTCCCGACAATCAGTTCCACTTCCGGAATAACCTCCGCGATCAGTTGGCCATTTTCTCCGAGAGCCTCTAAGAGCTTCTCTCTCCAAACTGCTATCTTTTGAGCGCTTTCGGTTAGCAGCTGGCGCACCAAATCCTGGAACGCCTCAATCAGGGCAGCATAAGGAATATCCCGCTTGAACTGGTCAAACTTGCCGGCGATAAAATACCCCCGCTTAGCCACAATCGGTTTGTGAACTTCACTCACCACCGAAGTCTTGCCAATCCCCGAGTAACCGCTCACGAGCATCATCTCGCTTGCCCCACCTGCTACTCGCTCAAAGGCATCCATCAGGCTTCGCACCTCGCGCTCGCGCCCGTAGAGCTTTTGCGGGATCAGCAGTTGGCTCCCCCTGTCGTACCGCCCAGGAACAAAATTTTCAATTTTCCCGGAAGATTGCAGCTGCACCAGACAAGTCTCCAGGTCAACTTTCAGTCCCAGAGCGCTTTGATATCTGTCTTCAGCTGTCTTGGCTAATAACTTCATCACAATATCCGAAATCGCCTGAGGTATCTCCCCAACTTCATCCAGCGGCACCGGCATCTTAGCAATATGGCAGTGCACCAATTCCATTGGATCGGTGGCAGTAAAAGGCAGCTGCCCTGTCAGCATTTCATATAACGTTACGCCCAAGGAATAAAAATCGCTGCGGCAGTCCACCAAACGATTCATCCTGCCGGTTTGCTCTGGGGACATATAGGCGAGGGTGCCTTCTATAAAGTTGGGATTGCTAATCCTCGGGGTTTCCACAGACAGCCGCGAGGCAATGCTAAAGTCCGTCAGCTTCACCTTTCCTGTTTCCAGGTTTATCAGAATATTTGATGGCTTAATATCCTTATGAATAACCGGAATTTTATGCAGCTCGCCCAGAGTTTCAGCCAGGACAATGGCTATCCGCAAAACCTCTCTTACCCCAAATCTTTGAGCCGCCATTACCTCTCTCAGGGATTGCCCACCAAAATCTTCTAATATCAGAGCGAACCCATTCCGATATTTCTCCAAGCTGTAAGCTTTGACAATTCCCGGACAGTCCAGCGGGTGAGCGATATTATATTCTTGCCTCAACCGGGTTATCTCTTCCAGTGCCGGATACTCAGCTGGCAGTATTTTAACGATAACTGACTTGCCATCGCGCTTTCTAATTCCCCGATAAATAGCTACTCTCAGGTTAGCTTGAATTTCTTCTTTTATCTGGTATCCTGACAAACCAAGCATATATTCTTCTCCCTCCCACATTTTACAAATTCTGGAATTATTATATCTCAGCCCGTTCCCGATCTCCACCGTAATTTCACGGATAATATAGTGCCTATAAACCCGGTTTCTTTAAGAAACCGGGTTTCTCAGTACCGTCACACCATCTCTATCCCCCCGCTGCTAGTTAGAAACATTTGCCTCACAAATTTTGTCTCGAAAATTACATTCTGCCCCCGACTCAGGATATCCACCGGCATCCTGGTGAACCTCACAGCTTTACCTTACGCCTTTAAACTATACCATATACTCGGGGTAAAATCTCCCCGCAAAAAGCATAAAATAGCAGGGGTCAACAAACCCGGTTTCTTTAAAGAAACCGGGTTTTTGGTTTCCGAAGCGACCTCACTCTTTGTTGGCCCACTCAATTGTTGCGAACCCAGCGCGTCACCCCACCGGCTCCATCAATGATCGTAATGCCCAGAGCTTGCAGTTCGTTGCGAATGCGGTCAGCTTCGCCAAAGTTTTTGGCCTTGCGAGCCGCTTGTCGCTGCTCGATCAGGGCTTCAATTTCCGCATCGCTAATTCCACCGGCACCGGATGCCGGCTCCTCTGGCTGCGCCTCCAAACCCAACACCTGCGCCAGCCTTCCCAGCGTGTTCCACTGCTGTTCCAGCAGAGCCGGCGGCGTCTGCGTTTTCCCCTCATGCACGAGGATATTTCCCTCCCGGCGCAGCTCCTTCGCCAGCTCAAACAGCACGGCTAGAGCCCCTGGCGTGTTAAAGTCACTATCCATCGCCGCCTGGAAACGCTCCACCTGTTCAGCGACCAAACTCTCCCCGGCGTTCTCCCAGCCCAGCTGCTTACCATATTCGCCCCCAAAAAGCAATCCCTCTTTGAGAGTATTCCAGCCATTTTGGGCGGCGGCGAGCGCCTCGCCGGTAAAATCAATCGGTTTGCGGTACTGAGCCGTCAGGACAAACAGCCGCAGCGCCATCGGCTCTGGGCCATTTGGCGCATCCAAAAGCTGCCGGATAGTGGTGAAGTTGCCCAGGGACTTGGACATCTTTTCGCCGCCCACATTCACCATGCCGTTGTGCAGCCAGTAGCGGGCGAGAGGCTTGCCGGTGACTGCTTCCGACTGGGCAATTTCATTTTCGTGGTGGGGGAAAATCAAATCCGCGCCCCCAACATGGATGTCGATGCTTTCGCCCAAACCGTCGCGCACCATCGCCGAGCATTCAATGTGCCATCCCGGACGACCGGCACCCCAAGCCGACTCCCAAGCAGGTTCCCCCGGTTTGGCCGCCTTCCACAGGGCGAAATCAAAGGGATCTTGTTTCTTCTGGTCCTCGGGGTCTTCCGCAGCCACGCGACCGCTAGCACCGGCTTGCATGTCGTCGAGCCGGCGTCCGGAGAGCTTGCCGTATTCGGGGAACCGGCGCACCGAATAATAGACATCACCGGCGGCAGGGTAGGCGTAGCCCTTGTGTTCCAGCTCGTGGATCAGGCGCTTAATGCCATCCAGGGTGTGAGTGGCGCGGGGATACTGATCCGCTTCCAGGACATTCAGCCGCTGCATGTCCTCAAAATAGGTTTGGGTGTAGCGCTCCGCCACCTCCTGCATCGACGAGCCCTCCTCCCGGGCGCGGTTGAGAATTTTGTCGTCAATATCGGTAAAGTTCTGCACGTAGCGCACCTGATAGCCGCGCCAGAGCAGATACCGGCGCACCGTATCCCAAACGATATAAGAGCGGGCGTGGCCCAAGTGGCAGTAGTCGTACACCGTGACCCCACAGCAATACATGCGCACCTTGCCGGGTTCCAGCGGCTCAAAGGGTTCCTCGCGACGGGTCAGGGTGTTGTACAGTGTGAGGGCCATAGTAAAGCAATGGTGAAATGAGATCGGCAATAATGAGGGTAGCAGGGATGCCAGCCAACATCCATGCGTGCCGGTGTTTGTCTTTATTTAAGGCTATCCTCGCATTTTCTGACGTTTTTGAGCGACGCTATGCAAGCAGCAAGTACCTCCTCCGCCCCCTCCGGGGTCATGGAAGCCCCCAAACATGGCCTGCCGGTGACGATTATTACCGGCTTCCTCGGGAGCGGCAAGACAACCCTACTCAACCACATCCTGACCAATCAGGAGGGAGTGAAGACCGCTGTTCTGGTGAACGAGTTTGGTGAGATCGGCATCGACAACGAGCTGATTGTCGCCAGCGGCGATGACATGGTGGAGCTGAGCAACGGCTGCATCTGCTGCACCATCAACAACGATTTGCTCAATGCGGTCTACAAAGTCTTGGAGCGCCCAGACAAAGTGGACTACATGGTAGTGGAGACCACCGGCCTTGCTGACCCCCTGCCGGTGGCTCTGACGTTTTTAGGCACAGAACTGCGCGACCTCACCCGCCTGGATTCCATCATCACCGTGGTGGACTCGTCGAATTACAGCCTCGACCTGTTTAACAGCCAAGCGGCGTACAGCCAGATTTACTACAGCGACATCATTTTGCTCAACAAGGTGGATCTGGTGGATGAAGCCGACGCCGATCTGCTGGAAGTCAAGATTCGCGATATCAAGGCCGGTGCCAGAATTCTGCGCACCACACAGGCGCAAGTGCCGCTCCCACTGATTCTCAGCGTCGGTTTGTTTGAGTCTGACCAGTATTTCCAAACCGAAACGCCGGCAAAAGACCACGACGGCGACCACGACGGCGACCACGCTGAGTGCGACCACGACCACGGCCATTGCGTCCACGACGGCGACGGCGACCACGCCGACGACCACGCTGAGTGCGACCACGACCACGGCCATTGCGTCCACGACGGCGACGGCGACGGCGACCATCACCACCACCACCACCACGAGCATCACCACCACCACGAGCATCACTCCCATCACCTGGAAAATGACGGGTTCATCTCGGTTTCTTTCCAGAGCGACCGGCCCTTGGCGATTAAAAAGTTCCAGCATTTCTTAGACAACCAGCTGCCCGCGAATGTCTTCCGCGCCAAAGGGATTCTCTGGTTTGATGAAAGCCCGAAGCGTCACATTTTCCACCTGTGCGGCAAGCGCTTCACCATCGACGATGAGGAGTGGAAAGGCCAGCCGAAAAACCAGATTGTTCTGATTGGGCAAAATTTGGATCGCGAAAAGTTGCTAGAGCAGATTCATGAATGTGTCTGTCTGCCGGCACGCGATCAGCCCAAAGGGTTCGGGAAGTAACTTGCATTT
>JALOOK010000308.1 GCA_025454445.1 Oscillatoria sp. Prado101
CATCGATAGAAGTGTGAGCGAGATTGTCAACTTGCGGGTCGCGGAGAGTGACGCAAAATGGCAAATAGCGCGGCGTAATTCGTCCCAAGGCGGCGAGGAGTTCCGAGGAGGCGGTGCTGTCAACAATATCCGTAATCAATACAACTAGCGACCGGCGAGTTTGCTGCTTCACTAGCGCTGTTACCGCACCCATATAATCTGGCTCTAATAACACCGGCTGAATTGGCGTCAGTCGCTCAATAATCCGGTTCAGATGCTGCTGACCCCTTTCTGGCGGAATCCAGGCGGTAATTTCGCGATCAAACACCCCAACTCCCACGCGATCTCCCCGGTTCAACCCTGCTAAAGCGAGTGCCAAAGTTGCATTCAACCCCCAGTCAAATCGCTTCAATCCCCGCAACCGCGCCGTCATCAAACGCCCCCGATCCAGTAAAATCATTAGCGTTTGTTCCTGTTCGGGTTCGAGCACTCGCACCTGCAGCGGTATTTTCCCAAACGTCCCCAACCGCCGCGATGTCGCTTTCCAGTCTATTAAGCGGAAATCGTCACCGGCACTGTACTCCCTCAACTCCGCAAATTCAGTTCCCATACCGAACCGCCGCGATTGGGACATATTGCCGGTTGATAGCAGCGTCAGGCGAATCGCCAGCGCCCGCAATGCTATCAAATCCGGATAAACAGCTACTTTTTGAACTGCTGGGATTTTCCAGTCGTGCCAAGCCAGCCCCCAAGGGCCAAGCTGCCTGACATGAATGTCGCCCCACTGGTACTCGCCCCGATTTTTCGGCTGCACTGTATAGGTGAGTTCCTGCGCTGTGTCCGGTTGCAGGGCGGCGTCAAGTGCCGGTGCGGAGACTTCAAACTCTACCGGGTAGCTGTCGCGGATTTGAATTTGGGCTCGGCGCTTTCCGGTTTGCACCAACAAAACAACCGGATTTTCCCGCCCGATGGAAAGGCGTCCCAGGGTGCCGCGCCTTACTTGTATGCGATGAGTGCGCACCCGGATTGCATCGACAAGCATCAGGAAGAGGATGCCGGTGTCGTAGAGGAGGGTGCCGGTGATGCTTGCCGGCAAGTTAAAGAAAATGGCGAGTGCCGGTGCGATGGTTATGCCCAGCAGTAATAGGAAATAGACTCGTTGGGAGGGGATCATTGGATTAAGACTGTTGGCAAATTTATAGGGGGGGAATAATTAACCGCCAAGGACGCCTTAGACGCCTCTTACTCCCCCTCTCCCCTTGTGGGAGAGGGGGCTGGGGGGTGAGGGGAAAGAGGGGGCTGAAGTAGTTCAAGGACATGATATCACTATCTCGGCACCGGCACCTGACTCAATAGGGAAGCAATCACCGCATCAACCTGCAACCCATCCAGCTGCGCCTCAGGTCTGAGAATCAGCCGGTGGCGCAGCAGCGGCGCAGCCACAGCTTTGATATCATCCGGCGTCACAAAATCGCGCCGATTCAGCCACGCATGCGCCTTACTCGAAAGCAGCCAAGCAACTGCACAACGGGGAGACGCCCCCAGCGCCAAATCCGGATGCTTGCGCGAACGCTGCACCAATGCTAACATATAATCCACCACATTTTCTGCAACTATTACCCCCCTCACCTCCTGACGCGCAGCCAAAACCAGATCAACTGTTGCCAGCGGCTTCAGCTTCTCCAAATCCAGCCGGCGCGATGACAAATTCGCCTGACTGTTCAACAACATTTTCTTTTCCGCCGCCGCCTCCGGATAGCCCACAATCAGCTTAAACAAAAACCTGTCCAGCTGCGCCTCCGGCAGCGGATAAGTCCCCTCAAACTCCAGAGAGTTTTGCGTCGCCATCACCCAAAACAGCTCCGGCAAAGCCAAACTTTCCCCATCCAATGTTACCTGCTGCTCCTGCATCGCCTCCAGCAGCGCCGCCTGGGTTTTAGGCGGCGTCCGGTTAATCTCATCCGCCAGCAATATTTCGGTGAACACCGGCCCCTTTTTCAGGGTGAAGCTGCGGGCGTTCAGATCAAAAATATTTGTCCCCAAAATATCCGAAGGCATTATATCCGGCGTCAGCTGAATTCGCCGGAACTCCGCTCGCACCAGTCGCGCCAGCACCTGCGCCAAAAGCGTCTTGCCGGTGCCCGGTACGCCCTCCAAAATCACGTGTCCGCCGGCAAGCAGCGCCACAAGCAGCTGCTGCACCAGCGCCGATTGCCCGACAACAATCTCGTTGAGGGCTTGGCTAAGTTTCGTAAATACAGCGTTAGTTTCGCTCATTAATTAGTTATTATGTATCAGTTGTCTGGAAAATCGGGAATAGAAGCCGGGATTAGGGGATTAGGGGATAAAAAACTCTTAATCCCCAAATCCCCTATCCCGGCTAATCACCAATTGCCATTTACTCAACCAGGTTAGCAAATCTCGCTCACTGATTCGCCGCTTGTGCGACTGCAGTTGCAGCAATTCTAGCAATTGAGCTGCCGGTCGTCCCGTTTCCCTGGCCCAGGCATCGGCCAGCGCCTGCGGTTCCAGCAGTACCGGCCCGAGTCCCAAGGCTTTTTGCAGCTGCAGCTGTTCTTCTTTACCGACAACTTCGAGAACAAATTCCCGGCTTTCCGCTTTTTCCAAGACGCCGGCAAGGGCTTGAATATAGGCCAAGCTGTTGTCCTCCACCGGCACTTCTAGGGGTTGAGGCTGCCCGAAGCGCCGGTTTCCCGCCCAGAGTGCGGCTAAAAGCAAGACGCCTGCCTGCAAAAAGGCTGCCAGCAAGGGGGTTTTTGCCAAATATTCTATCCAGCTGCCAGGGGTTTCTTTGCCATTGCTATCTTGCCGGTTCTTGTAGCCGTGGATATATTCATCCATCCAGACTTTGTTGTTATTTTCAGTCACCAGCTGTGCCAGAAATTCATAGTTTCCAGGTTCGTCCTGATAGGCGTTGGCGGCTAAATGGGGCGTGGTGGCCAAAATTACCCGCCCATTGCCGATTTTTTCCTGCCAAACTGCAGCGCCGAAGGAATCGCCCAGGAGAGTGATTTTTGCCGGTTGGCTCAATGGGCTTTCTTTTAGTCGGCGTCGGGTTTCAATCTTAACGTCGCCTGCGGGGGAATTGAGCACAGTGCTGAACTCAGCCGCACTCACCGGCTGCCAAGCTCCCAATATTACTAGGGTGTTGCCTTTTTTTACCCAGTCTTCTTCTTGGGAGTCAGTCCATTTCCGACGCAACTGGCTGTTGACTCGCAACAGGGTGATGGGCTTTTTGCTCTCGGAATCAGAGTTATGGCTGCTAAGTCCTGGCAAATCCTCAAAAGGTTGCTGCCAGCGCTGCACCGGCACGCCTCGCTCCTGCATGTAAGTGTACCATGCGCCATAGCCGTCGGGAGAGCGGCTGTAGGTGGAACCCTGACTCTGTATGTTCTTGCTGGGCGCAACCCACAAGGTTAGCAACACGATCGCGGCAATGGCTATTCCCCCTACCTGCCACAATCGGCGTTTGGAAATACTCATACAAGTTACGCTTGATTACTTTGTAATAATATTCGGTTTGTGCGTGAATTGTAGAAACGGAATTTATTTTAGCTTGGCCTCCAGGGAAATCTGCCGGTAGGCTTGCTGGCAGCGGCGGAAATCTTCCGGTGTCGGTTCGGATGTGCCAAAGCACAGCCGCTCGTGGGTGAGGAGGAGAATTTCATAAGGTTCACCGGCACGGATCGGCCCGAGCAACTGCCGGTATTCCCCATCGGTGCGGCTGGGTTGGTTGACGGCGGTGCCGGTGTCGTGCAATCGCTGCAACATGGCCATGTACAGTGCGCGGCAGGCTTCCCGGTAGTTGCCTTGGCGCTGAAATTCACTGGCTCGCTGCTGCCAAGCTGCCGGTGTTAATTGGCCCTCAAGGGGAGTTGCTTTTGCCACAGCTGAATTCCCCAGCAGGGAGGGGAAAGCGCTGCAAATTTCGGGCCACAGCCGCAACAGCCGCAAAGCCAGCCAACTGAGGAGCAAGCCGAGGGTTATCCAGAATAGCGCCCACGATACCGGCGGTAGCCAGCTCCAGTCGGCAGGCAGGGATGGCCATGATACCTCGGGCAGGTTAAATTGGGAGAATTGCAGTTCCAGCCACTCTCCCGCCTGTTGCTGCAGCTGTTGCAGCTGCCAGCCAAAGTTGCTTTTCTCAAAGGCTCCCGCAGACATGTTGATTGTAGATTTTAGATTTTAGATTTTAAACTGCAGGAAAAGTGGTAAGATCCACAAGCGGGTAGGGTTCAGTTAAAAATTGCGGGTTAATATAAAGTAATTTAACGGATTTTAGATGGCGGTGTACTTTTACAAGGTGGATGATCCCTACGGCTGCTTTTCCAACTTCTCTCCCCACGGGATTCACCTGCTGGGGAAAGACTGGCCAACGGTGGAGCACTACTATCAGGCGCAAAAATTTGCCGGCACCTCGGAGGAAGGGGTTATCCCTCTGATTTATGCCGCCCCGACGCCGGTGCTGGCGGCGGCGCTGGGGCGTGACCCGAAGCGGACGCTGCGCCCGGACTGGCAGGAGGCGAAATATTATATCATGCGAGAGGCGGTGTTAATCAAATTTCTCACTCACAAAGACATTCAGGCCACGCTGCTGGCCACAGGCTCTGAGGCGATCGTGGAAAATTCCGCTACGGATTATTACTGGGGCTGCGGGGCTGATAAAACGGGCCAAAACCATCTCGGTCGGATTCTTATGAGTGTGCGCGAAGAGATTCGGCAGCGTCTGGCACAGGAGTAGGCCGGCAATAGCCAAGCGCCCGCCGGCAGCCATCAAATTCGCAAACCATTCTCACGGCGCTGGCGAGCCGCCCTCTTCCCCCACCACCCTCCCAGGCGAGGCAGGCGCGTGTTCGGGGAGGGTTTCGTGAACTTATATTAATAAAAGGGCCGGTGTTGCTGATTGGGGTGTCAGCTGGTATTAGCCAAAGTGATGATTTTTCCGGATGCCCTGTCTGCTTTTAAAATAACATTACAGGCTAATTACAGAATAATTTAAGATTTGTGGAAAAAGGGAATGAATCAGGAAGGTAATTCACAGCCCCTGCGGCAGATACTGAACCAGGGCGTGTTGCTGCACCGCATGACCAACCGCATACGCCAGTTTCTGGAGTTGCAGGAGATTTTGGCAGTGACGGTGGGGGAGGTGCGCTCGTTCTTAAACACGGATCGGGTGATGGTCTACCGGTTTGAGGCGGATGGCAGTGGAGAAGTGATTGCTGAGTCGGTGAATAGCCATCGACTCCCCTCTATGTTAGGGCTGCATTTCCCAGCCGATGACATTCCGCTGCCGGCCCGCGAGCTGTATGCCAGAGCGCGGGCCCGCACGATAGTGGATATGAACTCGCAGCAGATCGGTCTGAGTCCCCTGCGCGACGCCCAGACAGGAAACCCCTTACCGGCTGGAGATATCCGCTACCGCCCAGTAGATCCCTGCCACGGGGCGTATCTGAAGGCAATGGGCGTGAAGTCTTCGGTGGTGGTGCCGGTACTGCACCAAAACCAGCTGTGGGGGCTGTTGGTGTCGCACCACTCAGAAGCCCAATTCATTGTGGATGAAGATTTGCAGCTGCTGCAGCAAGTAGCCGATCAGGTGTCGGTGGCAATCGCGCACTCGAAGATGCTCACCGAGGCCCGCGCCCAGCAAGCTCGAGAGGCCACGATTAACCGCATCGCCACCCTGCTGCACGCCCAGCCAACCATTCAACTGCAAGCGGCTTTGGAAGCAACCGTCGCCGCCTTTCAAGGAGCCGGTGGCAGACTGTACATCTGGCGTGGCGCAATGGCGCACCCCAACTGCGAGTTAGTCACCTGTGGGGTTGGGCCCGCAACCTGGGGAGAGGGGGAGCTAGAAGAACACCCCCTGTGGCAACAGTGGCTGGGAAGCGGTTTTCCGCCGGCTCGCCCAGAAACCCCCCCGCCGGGAAGCGGCGACATCGGGGCAATTACAGATATATATAAGGAAGCGCAGTTTCTCTTGCTGGCACCGGCATTCCAGGCGACTCGGATTCGGGGGCTGCTGGCGGTGCCACCAGTGGGAAACAGCAGCTGCCCAGGCAATCCTTTCAAGGGTGGCGAGAGCTAAAAAAAGGGCAGTGCCGCGAGTGGGTTCGTGAGGAGATGGAGCTGGCTCAAGCTATTGGCCACCAGTTCTCGATGGCGATTCAGCAGTACCTGCTCTACCAAGAAGTGCAAGCGCTCAATGCTAATTTGGAGCGTCAAGTTCAGGAGCGCACCGCCCAGCTGCAACAGTCTTTAGAGTTTACTAGGGCGGTGAAGCAAATCACCGACCAAATCCGCAGCACGCTGGATTTAAAAACGATCCTGCAAACTATTGTGCGAGAAGTCCGCGCCTTGCTGAATGCAGACAGGGTGGTGATTTACCAGATAGCTGCAGATGGCTCCGGGGAGGTGACGGTTGAAGAAGTCAGGGGCAACTGGCGCTCAGTTCTGGGGGTGAAATCTTCGGGGAAGTGCTTTCCGGATCAGTATTTGGATCTGTACGATTTTGGAAGGGTGCGGGCGATTAATAATGTGGCAGCGGAGGATATCAGTGACTGTCACCGGGAATTTTTGGAGAGTCTTGAGATTCAAGCCAACCTGAGTGTGCCGGTGCGGATAGAGTCTCAGCTGTGGGGGTTGCTGATCGCTCACGAATGCCGGTCGCCGCGAGTCTGGAAAACGGCTGAGCTGGAGTTCCTGCAGCAGCTGGCTGCGCAAGCTGCGATTGGGATTCAGCAAGCGGAGCTCTACGAACAGAGCAAAGAAGCCGCTGTGACGGCGAGGGCGCAAGCGCAACAGCTGGCGCAGGCGCTGACGGAAATGCAACAGATGCAAACCCAGCTGATTCAGAGCGAGAAGATGTCCGCCCTGGGTGAGCTGGTTGCCGGTGTGGCGCACGAGATTAATAACCCGGTTAATTTTATCACCGGCAATCTGATTCACGTCAACCAATACGCCAGCGATTTGCTCGAATTGCTGGATCTAT
>JALOOK010000309.1 GCA_025454445.1 Oscillatoria sp. Prado101
TATCACAGCGCCAACGGCTCCATAGGACCGGTTGTAATTGCCGAAGTTGCTGACATATAGCCGAAACAGACCGGAGATTACAGCCCACGAGACTGCTGCCAAAATCGCTCCGGGCATAATCGGCGTTCCTTTGGGCCAGGATCTGGGGCCATAGCGATAGATAAAGCCAAAGGCAGCGGAGACAATGCCCAGAGCAATTGGCCAGCTAAACAGCCGCCAAACCGACATGAAAGTTGGCACCATCTTGCAGCTGATATTGGGGTCGAACCGGCAACTCTGCGCAGCCACCAAAACCACGATCAGGTCGCTGACAAACACCAGTGCGCTGGCGGCGATCAGCAGCAGGATGGTGCCAACACTGAGAGCCAGAGAAACGAGCTTGGCTTTCCAAAAAGGTCGCGCCCGCTCTAGGGGAATGCGGTAGATTTGATCCAGGGCAGCCATCGCGGCGCTGATCGCTCCGGAAAATGCCCAAATTGCCCCAAAAAAACTAATCGAAAACAGGCTCTGGTTTTTCGAGACGGTGATTTCACTGATAAACCCGCGAATCAGGGTCTGGACTTCCAGGGGGGCGAACTTGCCCAGCTGACGCGCCAGTTGGTTGAGGGTGGACTGCAACGATTCAAATAGCCCAATCGCCGTCAGCAGTGCCAAAATTGCTGGAAACAGGGCTAACATGGCGTTATAGGCCATCTCTGCTGACAGACCGGCCAGCCGCTGCTCACCGGCACGCTGAAAAACTTGCCGCAGGGTGGTCAAATTCAGGTGGCCAAAAAAACGGACAAAACGGGGAGAGGGCATGGGATTTGGGATGGAACTATTTTTGATTCATCCCCAATTTAGAATCTAAAAATTAAAACCTAAAATTCTAATATCTAACTCAAGTTGCAACTTTTGGAGGCAGTCGCGACGATCTGCGCACACCACCACCAATGAAAAGTCGCTTCGGGCGGCGGAGATCCAGTAGGGCTAAAGCCCAACTACGAACCTTTTCAAGGGGACAGTTGCAACTTTTGGAGGCAGAGCCTCCAAAACGGCTTTCCCAGGCAGAGCCTGGGAACGAGGGGACAAACCTAAAATTATATAGCAGTTGGCACGCTCGGTGAGGACATGGGCATCACGCATGCATGGCATCATCGCCAGAACGCATGCATCTGTGAGTCTTTCCCATGCGCCATGCGCCATGCGCCATGCGCCATGCGCCATACCATTAATGTCCGCGCCCAATCTGACTGCTGCTATAACATCTCCCACCCAGTTTCAAGAACCCCTCTCCCCCTCCCCGAAGCGCAGGTAGGGGGGTGGGGTAAAAGGCAACCGGCAAAAGCTCAGTAAAATGGAAAATTCCTATGACTCAGAACTTCTCGCAATGGTTGGAGGAAATCAAGACTCTGCAACAGCAATTGGCAGAGCGAGAGCAAGAGCGCGATGCGGCTAATGCCAGCGCTGATCGGTGGCGGGAACTTTACAATAAAGAAGCGGAGCAGCGCCGCACTGAGGCGATCAACGCCAAGCAAACTATCGAATCGCTCCAGGCAGAAATCCAGCGCCTTCAGGAAGAATTAGCCAAAACAAAAGAGGATGATGCCGACAGTTTGTCTGTGATTTCGCAAGAGGTGGACAGACTGGGAGCGAGTGAGTTGAAAGCCAAACTGGCAAAATTGCTCACCTCGCGCTTGGAGGCGCTGCAAGAAGTGGAGCGCCTGACTGAGGCGCTGACAGCTGAACAAGCCGCCCACGCCAAAACCCGTCACAGTTTGACGACGGCTTTGGGGGATACGATGGACCGGCTGAAGGCAGCCCGCGCCGCCCTCAGCGGTGGCGAAGAAGCGGCGGACAATGCGGCTGGGAGTGGCGCACCAATGCCGGGGGGGTCTAAAATCCCATCACTGAAGCTACCTCGGATAAAACCGGCTCAACCCCCTGCTTGAGCGGGTTGTTGCTGTGATTGATAGCCGTATCTGGGTCTTTCAGACCGTTGCCGGTGAGGACACAAACCACGGTTGCGCCGGCGGGCACTTGGTCTTTGACTTTCAGCAAGCCGGCAACGGAGGCGGCGGAAGCGGGCTCGCAGAAAATGCCCTCACAGCTGGCCAAGAGGCGGTAAGCTTCCAGGATTTCGGCGTCGGTAACGGCGTTGAACTGCCCCTGACTGGCGGCGGCGGCGGCGACGGCTTTCTCCCAGGATGCGGGGTTGCCAATGCGAATGGCGGTGGCCAGGGTTTCGGGATGGGCCACTGGCTGGCCGATGACCAGCGGTGCGGCACCGGCGGCTTGGAATCCCATCATCCGGGGCAATTGCTGGCAAATTCCCGCTTGCTGGTATTGACAGAACCCCATCCAGTATGCTGTGATGTTGCCGGCATTTCCCACCGGCAGGCACAGCCAGTCGGGGGCGTCGCCGAGGGCGTCTGCGATTTCAAAGGCAGCGGTTTTCTGACCTTCCAGGCGGTAGGGATTGAGGGAGTTGACCAAGGTCACCGGGTATTTGGCGGACATTTCTTGGACAATTTCCAGGGCGCGGTCAAAGTTGCCTTTGATGGAGAGGACTTCGGCTCCGTAGACCAAAGCTTGGGCCAACTTGCCCAAGGCCACATAGCCGTCGGGAATCAGGACAAAGGCTCGCATGCCGCCGCGTCTGGCGTAGGCGGCGGCGGAGGCGGAGGTGTTGCCGGTGCTGGCGCAGATCACGGCTTGCGCCCCTGACTCCTTGGCTTTGGAAATGGCCATTGTCATCCCCCGGTCTTTGAAACTGCCGGTGGGGTTGAGTCCGTCATATTTGACAAATACTCGCACCTGTCTGCCCACCAGCTGGGCAATCGAGGGCACGGGGATGAGAGGGGTGTTGCCCTCAAGCAATGTTACCACCGGCGTGGTATCACTCACTGGCAAGTAGGGCCGGTAGGTTTCGATCAAACCGGGCCAGCCTTTGGGGGTGGGTCGCCGGTCGCCCGCACTCGGGATTGCGCCGGTGGCTTGGTTTTCAGCAGCAGACAGACTGAGAGTCACAGTAATTGGTCTTTCAGATGCAAACAGAATCGTTGTTAGCCTTTAGTGTACCTTGAGAATCCCGCAAGGGAGCGCCGGTGCCGGGAGGGCAAGGAAAAATTGCCGTCACTTGCAAAAGTGACACATTCCCAGAAAACTGTAGTGTTGCATGCAATTTAACCTATAGTTCAGGTTAAAATGGCCTGAAGGTTTGAGTAAGTAGAAATGACCAGCCAGTTACTAGAGATGTCAAGTCCCGCATCCACTCTCTCCAGTGCCCCCAGCACTGTTGCTAAGCCCGCTAGGGCCCTCGATGCAACGGTATCGTCGCCCAGTAGAGCCGTGCCGGTCGAGCCGGTGAAGTCCCCGTACAAAGCAGACCAGCAAGTGAAGTTCTTGCACTTGCAGGCTGAAGTGGAATCCCTATTGCTGCAGTTGCGCTCGCTCAAGCCGCAGCGGCAAGACCAAGCGCCATAAGCTGCGGCGCTTGTCCGCACTGCAGGGTGTGGGAACGCGATCTGGTCGCGTTTCTAAAGTCGCGTCCGCACAGTCGCGTCTTACGAGCAGCTTGTCTCTGCTTCTCCCTCATGCCGGTATCGGTCAAATGCGCAAGTCCTGGATACTTGCGGGCCGGTTGGGCCAAGTTCTCAACCGGCATCTTTATGAGAAGAGAGGCGCTTGACGCGCAAGCCTTTCCAGCGGCACTGGCGGTTGGCGCACCTGTAGCGAAAAACCGGCACGAAGCTATTAATCAAGCGCTCGAAAAGTTGGCGGTGGCTTCGGTGCAGCTTGCTGCCACAGGCTGGACATTTCAAACTCACCAACTGCTCGGAAGTTTGCAGGCGGTAGCGAATGCGATAAACCAATAAGACGGCACTAACAGCTAGCAATATAACAGCGATAGCGTCAGAGGCCGCGATCTGGCGGAGGTTTTTTAGACTATCGAGTATCACCGGAGCCGCCTGTGATCCCAGACGCCACAGGGTGGCGCGAATCTGAAAAGGCTTCGAGAGCAGGAAGATTCCCAAACCAGCCAAAAACAGCGCCACAAATTCAATATAAGTTTTCTGGCGAAAAGGCTTTATCATAGATTAATTTCTAGGGCTTGCTGATTAAAACTATCATTCTCCCCTCTCACTCCTGACTCAGAATGACTTACCTGAACGTATAAATGTTCTCGGCAAACTCTTGTAAATCTGGGATTGAGGAACAAATCTAGAATCCAAGGAGTTTTATGAGAACCAGGACATTTTTATAAAAAAATATTAAACCTATCAGTTATAGCTGCAATTTATATGCTATAATAGAGTAAGGGTATGCAGCAATTTTTGTTATAAATACTCCCGTGCCCAAAGCGCGAATCATTTCCAGTGGCTGGGCTGGGGGCGGTGAGCCGTCCCACCAGCTATCTGGAGTGCCGGCGCTCGATTGCTACGCTGTAGGTTGGCTGTTGGTTTGCCGTGCCGGTGTTCTCAAGGCTTGCCTTACTGTCCCAGTTAGAGCCAATTGCCCACAATTATTTCGCCCCCGCACACAGGCTGCCAAGGGATGGCGCAATTGGCCCACCGGCCAATTGGCCACTGAGAAACCCGGTTTCTGAAAGAAACCGGGTTTCTGATGCTACAGACGCCTGGGGGCGCAACCGGCGGTGGGGCGGGCCGGTGGAGGGCCAGGGTGCTGGGGAAGTGGGGGGCGCAGCGGCAGTTTGGGGAGAAATTCACCGCACAGTAGCAATATTGTGTTATAAAAGTTGAGGTTTTGTAACCAACAGTGCTGTTTGCCCATCCTACTGCTTGCAGGCTGTTTGCGTGAATCCACTGATTGACTTGTCCGAATAGCACCTGGAGAATATTAATCTATTCATGACTGCATCGACCGTAAAGCCCCTGAAGTTGGCATCTGCGCCCACCGGCTCAGACTTGCGGCTCAAAGACATTATAAAAATCCTGCCGCGTGAATGCTTTGAGAAAGACCGGCGCAAAGCTTGGCTTTCAGTGGCGATCAATGTCTTATTGGTTGGCGCGGGCTACTGGGGGCTGGCCATTGCGCCCTGGTTCCTGCTGCCGGTGCTGTGGATTTTTACCGGCACAGCGCTGACCGGCTTTTTTGTGATTGGCCACGATTGCGGGCACCGGTCATTTGCCAACCGCAAGTGGGTGAACGATTTAGTTGGCCATATAATGATGCTGCCGCTGATTTATCCCTTCCACGGCTGGCGCATCCAGCACAATTACCACCACAAGCACACCAACAAGCTGTCGGTGGACAATGCTTGGCAACCCTGGAAGCAAGACGTGTATGCCAGTTGCGGAGGCGGGTTGCAGTGGATCTACCGGCGGCTGCGGGGGCGGTTTTGGTGGCTCGCCTCAATTGCCCACTGGGCGAATTTGCACTTTGACTGGACAAAATTTGAGGGCAAACAGCGATCGCAGGTGAAGTTTTCGGCGCTGTTTGTGCTGGCGGGCGCTGCGATCGGCTTCCCGCTGCTAATCGCCACCACCGGCATCTGGGGATTTGTCAAATTTTGGCTGCTGCCCTGGCTAGTGTACCACTTCTGGATGAGCACCTTTACCCTGGTGCACCACACCGCGCCCGAGATTCCCTTTACCCCAACTGGGGAATGGAATGAGGCGCAAGCGCAGCTGTTTGGCACTGTCCACTGCGATTACCCCCGGTGGGTGGAATTCTTCTGCCACGATATCAACGTCCACATCCCCCATCACATTTCGACAGCGATTCCTTCTTACAATTTGCGGATGGCGCATCGCATTCTCAAAGAAAAGTGGGGGGATTCTCTGGTGGAGTGCCGGTTCTCCTGGTCTTTGATGAAGACGATTACTGACCGGTGCCACTTGCACGATCCGGATGAATGCTACCGGAGCTTTAAGGATTTCCACGCCGCCAAGTAAACGGCTTTTGGGGGTTTACCCTCATCCCATACGCCCCTTCTCCCACAGGAGTTGGGCAGAAACAAAACCGCAGTGCCAGCGCCATCGCGGAAGTTCGGGATTCCCCGGGCTTCCCGACAGTGCCGGCACTGCGGCTTTTGCTGCAAGCCGAAATGATATAAAAGATTGATAGGCTTAAAAATTTGACTGCCCCAGGGTAGGTTGCCATGAGCGATCCGATTGTCCAGCGAAATGCCAGCGACGCCGCCAAGCCTTCGCGCGGTAAAGACGCGACTGGGCGTTCTACAAGCAGTCTCAGCTATCAGGGGGTTTACAGCTGCCCTGTGTGCCGCAAGGGTGAGATTTCAGCCATGCCGCTGATGGAGGCGTTTGCTTGTGACTTTTGCCGGCACATTTTCACGGCTAACCTGGAAAAACAGGTGCTGAAGATGGCAGATAGTTCGTTACCTCTATCATGGCACTGGAACGGTCGCACTTGGCAAGGTGCCCACCGAGCCGGTGCTCAGCTCGGTTGGGGGATTTGGGTGGCGGCGCTGGCTTTTGTGCTCTTTCCGCCAATGCTGGTTGGAATCGGTGCGTATATTTTTCCCCCGTTACCGGGGAGTCGCTTGTCTTGGCTGCCGGCATTTTGGACGGGGCTGACATTTTTCTCCCATCTCGCTTGTGTTGGTTGGCTGGTTGTGGAGTCTTATCAATTTCCAATATTTGCGTTTTTGAGGGTCTGGCGGCGTCGGTTTCTGGGAAGCCGGTAGCTGACTGGTGCTTCCGGAGATGCCGGTGCCGGCGGATTTCCGACGTAGGACAGGCGTTCCCTCCGCCCCCTCCCCTGTGCCAAAAACGAGAAGGCGGTTCTAGAAACCGGGTTTCGCAGAAGTTACCCGGTTTCTAGGCTCTCACAACTCAAAGATAAACGCTATATAATGGAAGTGAGTGCGAGCTAGCGAGGGGGTTGTAAGATGATGGCTATAACAGGAATTCCCCAAAATGCGATTG